>JASJBU010000208.1 GCA_030066355.1 Gammaproteobacteria bacterium
GCGCCTTTTGCCGAAACGATACCGGCCAACTTCTCCAGTGGGACTTCGGCCAACTGCATGGCGCTGACCTCCTCGCCCACCAGGATGGTGTTTTCCGGATAGTCCACTGGACCGGAGCGTTCCTGCTGTAGATGCATGAGGATGCGCCGTCCCAGATCGCGTACATCCGAGGCGCGCTCCTGGAGATAGACATCCTCCATGGCATCGAACACCTTGGCGTGCTCTTCGATGGTCTGACGCAGGGAACCGGCAGCCCAGTTGCCGGCATAAATCCGCTCGACGGTCTTGTCGATCAGTGAAGCGCTGCCCAGCATCATCAGCCAGGCGTCGAACAGGGCCCGGTCCTCGACCGGCAGGATGTCTTCCACCCGGTCCTCCATGGCCATCAGATCCTCGATAACCGCCGCTACAGCGGAACGGAAGTCCTCTTCCTCCTGCTGAGGGTTGTCGGCCGGCCGGTCGGGAATAGCCTCCAGGTCAGCCGGGGGGTAGACCACGATCGCGTGCCCCAAAGCAACCCCAGGGGCACCTCCTCGACCCTGCAGAAATCGCGTGAGGGGCTTGTTTTCATTCAGTGCATCCAGTTCCCCGCTGGCCTGGGCATGGGTGATGGCGCCGGCCAATTGCGCTGCCAGGGTAAACAGCAAGGTGACCTCATTGTCGTCGAAGGTACGTTGCTGAATCTGGCGGACCACCAGGACCCCCAGCACCTTCCGATTCTGAATGATCGGCACTCCGAGGAAACCCCGGTAGCGGGTCTCACCGGTCTCGCTGACAAACATATAGCGCCGATGACTGGGTGCGTCCGCCAGGTTAATGGGTTCCGCCCGCTCGCAGACCAGACCGATCAAGCCCCGATGCAGGGGGAGCCTAACCTTGCCCACCGCTTGCGGTTCCAAACCATCGGTTGCCCTCAGGACATGCTCACGCCGTTCCAAGTCCGTCAGATAGACCGAACAGACATCCGCACCGATTGCCAGCTTGACCTTGACAACGATAATCTGCAGCGCCGAGCCGAGGTCCTCGGCGGCATTTACGTCTTTAACGATGCGGTGCAGGAGTTCGAGCATGTTCAAGTCGGGGATGCATCACGGTTAGGTCAGTCCACTATCCACAATCAGCTCTCCGCTTGCTGAGTCTGTGCGGCCAGGTCTTCCACGGACACGTCCTTGATATGCTGGGCAAAGCTCCAGTGGTGTCCTTCCAGGTCCTTCACGGCATACATCCGATCTCCCCAGAACATATCCATGGGTTCGGTAAGGGTCGTGGCACCCTCGGCCAACGCTTGTCGATAATGGGCATCCACATCGTCCACATAGATATACAGGCTCTGATGGATCCCGGACAATTCGTGCGGGCTTTTCGCACCCCTTTCCTCGCTGGGCGTGCCCATCATCATAAAGCCGTCCTGGTAACCCATCTCTGCATGCAGCATACCCTCCTGCATCTCCAGGGGCTCGCCTTTCACTTCGAAGCCGAAGGTCCTGTGCAGCCAAACGAGCGCGGCCCTTACATCCCGATAGAACAGATAGGGGGTGATCCGGGGCATACCGGCCGGGGGGTTTTTCACTTCTGTCATGGTCTTCTCCTAAACATGCAAGCCTGCGTGCTGATCCCCCCAGTTGACAAGCAGGCACCCGGGAATGGACCAAATCCAACTAACCGAAAAAAGAATAATTTAGAGAATGCTCAGCGCCTGTTCTGACGCAAATAATTGGAGTGTGCTCTGACCGGCGCCCCTTCAGGATAGAGCAAGGGCGCAAGCTCTTCCAATGCACGGGTATAGACCCCGCGTTTGAAGTAGATCACCTCACGCACCGGCTGCCAGTATTTGACCCAACGCCACTCCTCGAACTCAGGACTGTCGGTCTTATCGAAACAGAAGGCATCTTCCCTGCAGTTGGCTTTAAGCAGGAACCAGATCTGCTTCTGCCCAATACACAAGGGTTCGCAATGCTTACGGATGTATCGTTCGGGTAAGCGGTAGCGCAACCAGTTCCGAGTACTACCGATAACCTTGACCTGATGAGGCTGCAGACCGATCTCCTCCTCCAGTTCACGATACATGGCCTGTTCAGGGGTCTCGTCTGTGTTGATTCCACCTTGCGGAAACTGCCACGCATTCTGGCCGACACGACGCCCCCAGAACAACCTGCGCTGGTTGTTGCAGAGGATAATGCCGACATTGGGCCGAAATCCTTCAGAATCAATCAAAACAACACTCTTAACTTTATATTTCTTTCTGCGATTAACCTGATTTTTTCACAATCCCCAATGAGCGGCAAGGTAAGGTACGGCATAACCCTTTGCTCACAAATGGTATTCCGGGATGGATTGCATAGTTACAATAGTACGACTTCGCCGAAAACATAACCTGTGAATTTAAGGAGTTAAGCCCCAATGGCCGTTGCACTCTTCGATCTCGACAACACCCTGTTGTCGGGTGATTCAGACTATCTCTGGGGTACCTATCTGGTCGAACAGGGGGTCGTGGACGGAGATTATTACGAAACCGAAAACAATCGTTACTATCGGGAGTACAAGGAAGGGGTACTCGATATCTTCGAGTTTCTGCGCTTTTCCCTGCGCCCGTTACGGGACAATGATCCCGCAAGAATGCTGCAGTTGAGAAAGTCATTCATAAGACACTGCATCGAGCCGATCATCCCCGACGCCTCACGTAAGCTGATCGAGAAACACCGAGACTTGGGTGATGAATTGGTCATCATCACCGCGACCAACAGTTTTGTCACCAGTCCCATCGCCGAACTCCTGGGTGTTCACCATCTGATCGCCACCGATCCCGAGGTCATCGAAGGCCAATATACCGGGAATGTGGCCGGCGAACCTTGCTTCAGAGAAGGCAAGGTGAAACGCCTCAGACGCTGGCTGGACGACTTTCAGATGACCCTCGATGCGAGTTGGTTCTATAGCGACTCCCATAATGACCTCCCCTTACTGGAAGTGGTGGACAACCCAGTCGTCGTTGATCCCGATGAGATTCTCGCTGAACTGGCACGTCAACGGGGATGGCCTGCGATCAGCCTGCATGGCTGATACCTATGGATTCAGCCATACTTGAAACTAACCAACCCTGCGGGTGACGCTCCATGAAAAACACTGCCTTCTTTGCCATTTTGATCGTTTTGATATTCGGCATCATTTACGTGCTCAAGACCTCGGACAATCCACCGGAAACTGGAATGACTCAGACACCCAAGGAATATATCGAGTATGTAGAACAGAAGAAGGCGGAAAAACGCAATACCGAATAGCTCTAACCTGCTGAAGATCCGCGCCCATACCAACCCCCAGTCACTTCATGACTTCCCCAAGTTTTCGACTATTTGGGATTTATTTCCCATTATGAAGGATCCTTTTCTGTTAATTTACCCACCTATCGAATCCATGCGATGCCTTAACAGGGAAGTTAATTCCGAATCTGGCCTTCCATCAGGCACCGGAAGGGTGCTCTGTGGAAGCACAAGTTTCACGACCGGGGGAAATTTCTGAACGGCATTCCTGAATTGCTTAAACATCTCATGAAATTGATAAATAGCGCACATTTTTGGGAATTTTATCCTAAATCCTTAAGCCTGCTTTAAGTTCCCATGGCTAGACTTGAATTCATTCCGGGTTTGTCCAGCGGTTGATCCACATTGCATATCAGGCTGATGAGACACTTATTCACCACTCCCTCCGTCAGCAAGGCAGTGAGGTTGAACAACGGAGAACCCCGAATACGGCACCGTCGATGTCCAGAACAGATCGTGTCGTAGTTAAACAAACCAATATGTCTGGACAACCATCAGTGAAGTAAAAAAACCTAACCGGAAAGGACTCTTGAGACCGATTCGATCCATCGGTCACGGGTGTTTTTTACTTATCTGATTTAATTTTGGGATTTTTTTCCCATGTGTTATTTGCGAAATGAATGAGCTTGATCCTGTTGGTGCCCTATGCGTCTGAATGGTCTTTTCATGCTGGGTTGCCAAAACCTGACTTCCTATTCCTCTGGAGGAAAATATGGTTAAAAATAAAGAGGTTATCCTCACTAATCGGAGGCCGCCCAGGGTCCTCCTAGCTGCTGCTACCCTCGTATCTCTAGCGACTGCCAGTCTGGCAGACAGCGATTCGAAGCATGATCGATCAGACAGTGATTCCGAACCTGATCGATCTGTCGAATTCGATATCACCTCAGCCAAATGGGATGGAGAAAAATCATCCCTGAGAATCAAAGGAACGGGCCGAAAGGGAGAAACCGTCACGGTCACCAATGCGGCAACTCAGGAACGAATCGGCTCGGATGATATCGGTCGGCGCGACACCTGGAGAATCAAAAGCCGCCAGCTCAAAACGGTTCCCTGTCACATTGATGCGAGGCAATCCGATGGCCAGACTCTGACCGCTGCAGTCAGCAACGCACCGGCCGACTGTAACCAGATTGTCGAGCGGCGTGATCCCGGCAGTCCCGTCCGTGGTAACGATACCGGCGAAGGCGCTCCGGGCAACGGCGATGGTGAGTCCGGCGGCGGTAACCCATCAACACCACCGGCCATACCCAATGTCTCCATCAACTCCACCAGCCTGAATGGCATTCCCTACAGTCCGGTCGTGGAACAGCCCTTGATTGGCCAGGATGGCTACCAGATCTTCGCGGTCAACGACCTGGGCATGCATTGCGGCGACTTTGACACCCGTGTCTCGAGCATCCTGCCGCCATTCAACGTGCTGCACGCAACCGTCATCCAGCGTGGTCAGGAACCTGCCGTACTGACCCCTGCAGACGGAGTCGAAGTCTACTATTCCGCCGCATCCAATCCGGATGATCCGATACTCAGCGGTATCAACTCCGCCGGTTCCGGGCCTGTCTATTCGAGCATCTCGTCCAATGGCGAGGTCTTCAAGACCAACTTCTGGGATATCGCCCGTGATGCCTTCGACCCCTTCTACCCCGAAGGCATCCTATCGGCGTTCTACCCCGCTGGACCCATCGAAGGCATTTTGGATCTGGGCCTGCCCGCCCCCAATGTCGAGCGGCTCTATCTGGGTGACGGTAACCTGGTCGCCGATCAGCAGGCCATGCCGGGACGTCATGCAGCCTACATCGACAACCTTTCCGAGCGTTTCGAGGCCTATGTGATCGATCAGGCCTTCTTCACCAATCCCGCCTTTCAGTTCGGTTACGTGAAAGAGGGTGTGAATTGGTTTGAGGCACCCGGGATCCCCGTGGCCGCCTTCGATGACTTCGGTCGGGAGAATCCCTGGCCTTTGTACCGGGTGCAGGCCAAGATCGGTGAAACGATTATTGCCTCGACCGATACCGTGGTACCGATCTCCGGCGAAGCCAACTGCGGATCCTGTCATGGTGCTGAAGTCGATGGCGGCAACGGCTCTGCCACCCATCGGTTGCTGACAGCAGGCATCCCGGTAGCCACCGTCCTCGACGATCCCAAATTGGATTCCGTGCCTCTCGAGGTCAGTAAAGAGTATGCCGCCGATACGAATCTGATTCGTCTGCATGACCTGAAGCATGGTTCAGGCAATCCGGACGGGCCGAAATACACCCCGGATCTGGTCGATCAGACTCCAGTCGTCTGTCAGACCTGTCACTACACCCCGGCCTTGGATCTGGCGCAATTGGGACCCCTGGGCCCGGAGAACGACGGCCCGCTGGTACTCAACGGTATACAAATTTCGGATTCTTTGGCCAATGGCCGCGAACAGGTCAGCAACAAGAGCATGTCCAACGTCATGCACAGCCACCACGGCTCGGTAACCGACGCCAACGGCAACAAATTGTTCCCGGAGATGCCGCCCGCGATCAAAGATGACCTTGGGATGATCGTCAATTATCAGGAACGCCGCGACGCCCTGGAAGCCACCTGCTATCAATGTCACCCCGGCCGTCGTACCGACTGCCTGCGTGGCGCCATGTCCAACGGCGGAATGCTCTGTCAGGATTGTCACGGCAACATGGAGCAGGTCGGTGATGACTTTACCCGGGGGGTGGACCCGGACAACCCCGGCGCCTTCGAACTGGGTGGCGACTTCTACACCAATGCCGACCAGCCCCGTGTGCCCTGGGCCAATGAGCCGGGTTGCGGCTCCTGTCACACCGGTGATGCCATGGACAACCTGGCGGGCACCCGCGGCACGGTGGTCAACAACTACGATACCGATGCCAACCGCGACGACATCCGCCTCTTCCAGGCCTATCGTTCCGATGACCCCAAGGCGACGCCGATCGTACCCAGCAACAAACGCTTTGCCGAGAACGTGATCACCGCTGACAACCCAGCCGTTACGGGTCCAGATGATCCACGCATCGGCAATCCGATGCTCTACCGGGTCAGCACCGGGCATGAAGGCATCTTCTGCGAGGCCTGCCACGGCTCCACCCACGGTATCTGGCCGAACAAGAATCCCTTGGCCAACGACAACGTGACCGCGAACCAACTACAAGGTCACACCGGCACCATCATCGAGTGCAATACCTGCCACGAAGGCGACTTGGGCAACACGCTTGAGGGACCCCACGGCATGCATCCGGTGGGCGACACCAGCTTCTCGAATGGTGGTCATGAAGAGTTGGCGGAGAACAATGCGGACGACTGCCGCGCCTGTCACGGCGTCAATGGTGAAGGCACCGTGCTATCCCGCGCCGCCACCGACCGGGTTCTATCCAATGAAGGTGACACAGTGACCATCGCCAAAGGCGAACCGGTGACCTGTACCCACTGCCATGACAATGAACTCTAACTAGTTTTTCCCTACCTCACCCCCATTTGACCCGCGTTGCTCTGCACGCGGGTTTTTTTATGTACAGGATGTACGGTATATCGCGGCTGCACGGATGCAGAGGAGCGATGAATGTACAGGATGTACGGTATACCGCGGCTGCATGGATGCAGAGGAGCGATGAATGTACAGGATGTACGGTATACCGCGGCTGCATGGATGCAGAGGAGCGATGAATGTACAGGATGTACGGTATATCGCGGCTGCATGGATGCAGAGGAGCGATGAATGTACAGGATGTACGGTATATCGCGGCTGCATGGATGCAGAGGAG
>JASJBU010000209.1 GCA_030066355.1 Gammaproteobacteria bacterium
GGGCCGGGGTAAGCAGCATGCAAGACTGTTGTCTCTGGCCAGGGAACTGGGGGTCAGTGATGACTTTTTACTCCCGGGATTTGTCCGCTCACCCCATGCATGGATGGCACATGCCGACGTCTTCGCCTTCACATCACGCTGGGAAGGGATGCCCCTGGTATTGGCCGAAGCACTTGCCATGGGTACACCCGTCGTCTCGACCGACTGCCCCAGCGGTCCGGCGGAGATCCTGGCCAACGGCGAGTATGGTACTCTGGTGCCCGTTGGCGATCATCGCGCCATGGCGATCGCGATCGAGGATATGCTGAACCGACCGATTACGTCCCATAGGCTGAGGCAGGCGGCTAAACCCTATACCGTCAGTCTTGCGACGGATGAGTATTTGCATGCAATGGGCATCGACAGCGGTTCCGGCTCTGCTCTCTCAAACCAGGTTCAATCATCTTGAAGATCGCCATACTCACCCCCTTTCTACACCGCGCAGGTGGACATGGTGGGATCACTACCTGGCTGCTCAACGTGAGCAACGAGTTTCAACGATGCGGTCAAGAGGTCCACATCCTGGTCAGTGCACCGCCTGACAGAACACTGACCCATCCGCGACTCGACTCATCCATCGAAATCATCAACCTGGGGAACAACAAGCTCAAGCTGTACACCAAGCTGCTGGTCTATCTCAAGAATCGAGCGCCCCATATCATTCTCAGCGCCGGTTATCGTTACAACACCGCGGTTGCCTGCGCCCTACCGCTGGCGCGCGTCAACTGTAAGTGGGTGATGACGATCCGGGAAAACATGAGCAAGACCCTCAGCTCACTCTCACCCAGCAAACGCCTCAAACGCACCCTGACCCTACGCCTGACACTCACGGTCGCCGACCGGACGATCGGTGTATCGCGTGATCTCGCAGACGATCTGGTACGCAACTGGGGCCTGCAACCGCACAAAGCGGATTCGATCCACAATGCGGTGGTCGACGAACGGATCGTTGCCAAAGGTATGGAGACCTGTCACCACCCTTTTTTCGAGCACAGCGGTAAGGTGCTGCTCAGTATCGGACGCCTCGAAGAGCAGAAAGACTACTCGACCCTGTTCAAGGCATTGGCAGCGTTACAAGAAACGCAAGATGTTCGCCTCATCGTCTTGGGTGAAGGCAGACTCAGAGATCAGCTCCTATACCTGATCGACAAACTGGCTCTCACCGGTCGCATTGATCTCGCGGGTTTCAAAGACAATCCCTACTGTTATATGCGCCAGGCCGATGCGCTTGTCATGAGTTCCGTTTGGGAGGGATTCGGCAATGTACTCGCAGAGGCTCTGGCCCAGGGCACGCCAGTGGTTTCAACGGATTGTCCCAGCGGTCCCGCAGAGATCCTGAATCATGGCGAATTCGGCCCGCTGGTGCCGGTCGGTGATGTCATGGCACTGACCTCCGGCATCAAACAGGTCCTGACAGATCCGCTGCCCCCTGCAATCCTGCAAGCACGGGCTCAGGCCTTCTCGGTGCAGGCGCGGGTTGCCGACTATCTCGCACTCTTTCAGCAATTGACCGGTCGTCTGGACTGATGCCACTTTTCTCGATCTTCATCCCCACCTTCAATCGGGCCGATATCCTGCCTCGCACCCTGGACAGCATCACCGCTCAACAGGATGACGACATCGAAGTGGTGATCGTGGACGACGGCTCGAACGACGACACCCATAATCTGATCATGCAATGGCAGCAGAGCGTCGGCTTCCCGGTCAAATACCTCTTTCAGCCCAATCAGGGTAAAACGGCGGCCCACAATAGCATGCTGCGGCACGCCCGTGGAGAACTCACAGTCCTGCTCAATTCGGATGATCTGTTGGCAGAGAATACCCTGGCGACCCTGCGACATTACTGGCAGCAGATCAAAGACACTCCGGGATGTGCCGGAATCGAGGGGCTGAGCGCCGATCTGGAAACCGGTGAACTGCTCGGCAGCGCCTATCCGCAAGACGAGATGTGGAGCAATTATTTGGCAATGCGTCAGACACATGGGGTCAAAGGCGACAAACTGAATGCGATCAAGACATCTGTCTTGAGAAAATATCCCTTTCCGCGTTTTCCCGGTGAGAAGCATGTCCCGCCGTCCACAGTCTGGAGCCGAATCGCCCGTCACTATACGTTTCTCCATATCAACCAGGTGCTCCAGTACAAAGAGTATCGGGATGACGGAATCACCAAGGCCTGGGGTGATAAAAAGACCCGCAATCCGTGCGGTTACCGACAGTTCTATCTGGAGATTCTGAATGAACATCGACGCTACTACTCGTTGCGCAGCCGTCTGTCAGCCGCACGCCGTTATGTCTATCTATCGCTGTTATGCGGTACACCCTTCAAACGCCAAGTCAACGAGCTGGGTAACCGGCTGCTTTTTAGCATTGCCTACCCATTCGGCGCCGGCAAATATCTGTTACAAAGACTAAAAAAAATACGTCATAATGGCATCTGATGTTCCCGGATCGCAGAGAGCGGCAATCGCGGATGTATCACCACGACCTCCTGCCACAGGCCGCTCTTGCGGTTGCACACGACCAGACGACAATCTTTGACGCACGATCACTTGGCAACCAAGACAGCAGGCTCATGGCTCCAGCACGATTCTCCGCATAGGAAAACCTGAGATGTGCGGAATCGCCGGACTCTTGCTGAAAAAGCATCTTGTCACCCCTGAAATCCTCGAAGCTTTCGCCAGAAGCCTGGCACACCGGGGACCTGATGCCACCGGCATCCACTGTGACGGACCGCTCGGTCTGGCCCATACCCGTCTTTCCATCATCGACCTGAGCGGTGGCGACCAACCCCTGTTCGCCAATCACGGCAGACTCGCTCTGGTGGCGAACGGAGAGATCTACAACCATCCGGAACTGCGTCTTGAGCTGGAGGCGCAGGGCGCTGACTATCAGACCCACTCCGACTGCGAATCGATCCTGACGGTCTACCAGCGCATGGGAGTCGAGGGACTGAAGCGACTCAATGGTATGTTTGCCTTCGCCCTGTGGGATGTCGATCAGGGTCGCCTGTTGCTCGCCCGTGACCGTCTGGGCATCAAACCCCTCTACTATGCGCGACTTCCGGACCGCTTTATCTTCGCCTCGGAGCTCAAGGCCCTGCTGCCGCAGCTGCCCCAGACCCCGCAGATCCGCCCTCAGGCACTGGCGGACTTTCTGCAGAATCAGTTCATCACGGGTCGGGAGACGATCTTTCAGGGTATCGAACGGTTGCTGCCCGGTGAGGCCTTGAGCATCGACCGGAATCTGCAGATCACCCGGCAGATTTACTGGCAGCCCCAGCAGGCGGCGCCGCGTCGAACCCATATTCCCCAGGCCCGGGAGGAATTCAACGGCCTGTTCCGCCAGGTCTTCAAAGAACACATTCGTTCGGATGTACCTTATGGCTTGTTTCTCTCTGGCGGGGTCGACTCCGCCGTCCTGCTGGCCATGCTGGAACGTTGGCAGGATCAACCGATCCAGACCTTTTCCGTCGGTTTTCGCGACAGCAGGATGCAGGATGAGCTGGACAGCGCGAGTCAGCTGGCGGAACGCTTCGCCACCCGGCATGAGCGACTCGAGTTGGGTGCGGATGACTTGTTCGAGCGCCTGGTGCATACCACCTGGGCCTGCGACGACCTGATGCGGGACTACGCCGCACTGCCCCTGGCCGCCCTCTCGGAAACGGCCGCCCGATCCCTCAAGGTGATCTTCACCGGCGAAGGAGGTGACGAGGTCTTTGCCGGCTATCGGCGATATCGACGGACTTTCGAAGATCGCATCAAGTCTCTGCTGCGCCCTGGCACCGGCGGTTTTCGCACCCGTGGCCACTGGCGTGGCAACTACCCACGCCAGGTCTTCTCGCCACCTCTGCAGCTCTGCCTGGCGCAGACCCGCACCCCGTTCAGGCAGGCCTATCAGAACGCCCGCCCCGATTGGTCGGTCTGTGCGAAACGTCAATACACCGATCTGGTCACCGCTCTACCCGACAACCTGTTGGTCAAGGCAGACCGCATCACCATGGCCTTCGGCCTGGAGGCAAGAGTGCCGATGCTCGATCATCGGGTGGTGGAGTTCGGCCTCGCTCTGCCCGACTGGCTGAAATTGCACGGTCATCAGGGTAAGTGGTTTCTTAAACACTGGGCGGAGCAGCATCTGCCCAAAGCGCACCTGTTCAGACCCAAACGAGGTTTTCACGTACCGATTGGTGAGTGGCTTTCGGGTCGGTTTCTCTCCAGGCTAGGCCAGCAGCTGATTGCCAATCCGGCGATTCGGGAGTGGTTCGATCCCCACGGGGTAGACATGCTGGTGCGGGAGCAGAGGTCGAAGGGTAGCGCGGCGCGGGAATTATACGGCCTGATGCAGTTCGCCATCTGGCATCGACTGTTCATCGATTCGCCCGGCAGCCTCCCCAACAGCCGGGAGAATCCTCTTGACTGGATCGGCAAAGCGTGAATCGCCCACGCCCGGATCTGGCCGTACTCGCTTCCTTCTCCGGTGAAGGCGGTGTGGAGCGCATGCTGCTCAACCTGGTGAATGCCTTTGCCGCACGGGGGCTGAAGATCCACCTGGTGCTGATCCGCACCCGCAGCCGCCACCTGGATGAAATCGATCCGACGGTTCAGGTCATCGAGCTTGGCAGCCGACATACGGTCACCAGTCTGCTGCCATTGATCCGCTATCTGCGCACGACTCGACCCGCGCGTATGCTGGTGGCCAAGGATCGGGCCGGACGCCTGGCAGTGCTCGCCAGACTGCTCGCCGGTATCGAGACCCGCATTGTCGTCAGGCTGGGCACCAATCTAACGGCGGCTTTGGCCCATCGGTCGCAATTGAAGCGCTGGCTCAGAGGGCTGCCGATCCGTCTGCTCTATCCACAGATCGATCAGATCATCGCGGTTTCCACCGGGGTCAAACAAGACATCCTCGCTGTTTCAGGCATCGATTCCGAACGGGTGAGTGTGGTGCGCAATCCGGTCCTGACGCCGCGGCTCCCCGAACTGGCCCACCAGGCACCACCCCACCCCTGGCTCAGCGACCCCCAAATACCGGTCATCCTGGGGGCGGGACGATTGACCATCCAGAAGGATTTCGCCACCCTGATGCGCGCCTTCGCCAAACTTCGGGAAACCCATGTCTGCCGCCTGATCATCCTGGGTGACGGGAGACAAAAAGAAAGCTTACAGCAGTTGGCCACTGAGTTGGGCGTCTTAAAGGACATGGCACTGCCCGGTTTCAGCAACAACCCATATGCCTACATGGCCCGTTGCAGCCTGTTCGTGCTCTCCTCCCGTTGGGAGGGTTCACCGAATGTACTTACCGAGGCCATGGCCCTGGGCAGGCCGGTGGTCGCCACCGACTGCCCCAGCGGACCTGCGGAGATCCTCCAGGGGGGACGGGTCGCCCCGCTGGTGCCGGTCGGTGACTGGCGGGCCCTGGCCTCTGCCATGGCGCGGATCCTCGATACCCCGCCCGACGGCGGCAGTCTGCGGCAGGCCGTGTCGGAATACACTGTGGACACCAGCGCCCACAACTACCTTAGAATCTTAGACTTGGAATCCATCTGATGCTGCTATCGATCAAGTACAATTTCCTGTTCGTACACATCGCGAAGACCGGCGGCACCAGTGTCCGGGCGGCATTACAACCACTACGCTGGCGTGACCCCTGGTACTACCCACAGTTTCTCTGCTCCCGCCTGAGCCACCTTTCCGGACATCGGATTGGCAGCAAGTTCCCTCGCCATGCGCGCATCGTCGCGGCCAAGGAGATGCTCCCCGAGACATTCTTCAACGGGCTCTTCAAATTCGCCATCGTGCGCAATCCCTGGGACCTGCAGGTCAGCTCCTATCACCACATCCGCCGGGAACGGCCCCACCTGATGACGCAGATTCAGGACTTCGAACAGTTCATCCATTGGAAGTTGGACCCGGAGCGGCCTTATCAGTACCACATCGACACCTCGATCCAGTCACAGCTGGACTATCTGACCGACCTGCAGGGTAATCTACAGGTGGATTTTATCGGTCACTACGAAGCCCTGGCGGAGGACTTTCAGCAGATCTGCGGGAAGATCGGAGTGGAGCATCTGCGCCTGCCCCACAAACGCAGGGCCAATGACCGAAAAAAGGATTACCGCAGCTATTATAGTGCTGAGCTCGCCGAACTGGTGGGCAATGCCTTCAACCGGGATATCGACGCCTTTGGCTACCGCTTCGACGATTGAGTCAATCCGTCAGTTGATAGCAGGCACCGCAATAGGGACAGGTTGCCGTACCACTCTTTTCGATAGGCAGATAGACCTTGGGATGCAGCATCGCCACGGAATCTCCCACCCGCGGGCAGCTCAGGGGCAGGTCGTTACGACTGACCTTGATGATCTCCTGTTCTGGAATTTCGGCATTGGCTTGGGACATGGACCTCACTCCTAACTTTGTAAGGATAATCTGTGCAAATCAGACAATCCAGTGATACCGGGTTGTATCACCATTTGCGACCGCTACAGGCGGTTGAAAATGAAGGAAACGAAAAAATCGCATTGTGCGTTTCCGTGCTCTGAGAAAATCAGGGATGGCTTACTTCACAGCCTTCAGAAAACTCATACCTGCGCCAGCCATTCCGGGTGAGTCTCCCGTCGGCCATGCACCTGATCGAAGTAGAGCTGTTGCAGACGCTCGGTGACCGGCCCCCGGGATCCACTGCCGATGCTCCGGTTGTCCACCTCGCGGATCGGCGTCACCTCCGCCGCCGTTCCGGTAAAGAAGGCCTCATCGGCGATATAGACCTCATCCCGGGTGATGCGCTTCTCCACGACCGGAACGCCCAGTTCGTCGGCCAGCTCGATGACCGTCTTACGCGTGATGCCATCCAGGGCGGAGGTCAGGTCCGGTGTATAGATCACCCCCTCGCGCACAATGAAGATGTTCTCTCCCGAACCCTCCATCACATAGCCTTCCGCATCCAGCAGCAGGGCCTCGTCATAACCGCCATCCAACGCCTCTTTCAGCGCCAACATGGAGTTCATGTAATTCCCGTTCGCCTTG
>JASJBU010000210.1 GCA_030066355.1 Gammaproteobacteria bacterium
CGATCGTCGGCTCTGCAGGCAGGTCAACCTGCGGAACGGGCTCTTCGTCTCCCAGATAGAGACCCAATGACAACATGCCGATCGCCACCAGACCCAACAGAAGGATACCCAGGAGTCTTGAACGCTTGTGGATATCGTCATGATGTGCCACACCGATCCCGGGCACTTCACCCATCCGGTGCTGACGCTCGGCCTTTTTCAGGGCTTCCAGGATCAGCGACATCTCAGCCACCGCCCTGTAAGGTCGGGGTCTCGGCCGGTAGAGACAGGTTGTTCAGCAGGATCATCGTCCAGGCACCTGCAATACCGTCTGCCATCAAGCCGTTGGCCTCTTGAAACCTCTGCAAGCGCAATTTCAGATCGTTCTCGAAATGATCCAGACCAACCACCCCGGGGACGGGTTCGCCATCCGCCAGGGACAATCGCTTGCGCAGCCAGGTTACCGCCTCCCCGGATGAGCCGGGACCTACCAAAGCCCCGCCCTCCGGTGGACGCCAGAGCATCACGAAATCACCCTGCCACCGTTCGCTGAATGCATCTTTGCCGATTCTGTACTCGGCATTTGCATCGTCCACCAGCAGCTCGTCACCCAGCACACCCTTGACCAACACCGGACTCGACGTCTCGCCCGATTGGAGCTGACAGATCAAGGGCCGGTCCAGCCGCAACAATCCCTCCCAGTTGGTCACACCACTCAAACAACGCAAGCCCACGAGCAGGGCCTGTCGGCAGATGTCCGCCACATCGCCCCCCACCGAACGATCCCACAGGTTAAAGAGTTTTTGATTCAGGATGCGTTTGACATCAGCTCCCGGCAACCCCGAGTAGCCGCCTGGCGCTGACAGCAGGCTATCCGACCATTGGGGTAAATCCGGTTCATCACTCTGTTTTGCAGTCTGTAGCCCCCCATCCAGTTGCCCCCCTTTCTCCAGCGTAGCGAGTGAAGCTGCTTTCTCCGGCTGTGCCGGGGATGGCGTGATCTGAATGATCTCGCCATCTGTGTTTGCCTCAGCCTGTAGGTCGTTGGAATCTTGTTCGAGATACTTCAGCATCCACCATACCGCCACCGCCGAGGTGAACAATAAGGCGCCGGCACCCACCCATTGAAGCGGGCTGTTCCCGGAACGCCGTCCTTTGATCTCCCGCCAGGCACGCCAAACCATCCGGGGTCTTACCCGCTTCGAACCACTGGTAAAAACCGCCAGCAGGGTCCGCTCACAGAGGGTGTTGATCTTGCGCGGCACACCTCCAGTGAGAATATGCACCAATCTCAGCGCGGAGGGAAAGAACAGATTGTCATTGACGCCCGCCACAGTGAGACGGTGCCGGATATATCTGGACGTCTCCTGACGACTCAAAGGCGAAAGATGGTAACGGGCGGTAATCCGTTGGTCCACCTGACGTAGATCTTTCCTGGCCAGCAACTGTTGTAGCTCCGGTTGACCGACCAGGATGATGCGCAACAGCTTGTGACGGGAGGTTTCCAGATTGGTGAGCAGGCGGATCTGTTCCAGTACCCTGGGACTGAGATTCTGCGCCTCATCGATCACCACCACCGTATGCCGGCCTTGCGCATGGGTCTTCAGCAGGTACCGGCTCAGATCGTCACTCAGCTGTTTGAGCTGATAAGGGGGGCCCTCATAGCTGATGCCCAGCTCATCGCAGATCGCCGCCATGAAGTCCCGGCGGGACAGCCGTGGATTGAGGATCAGCGCGATATCCACATTCTCCAGCTTCTGTTCCAGCAGGCTGCGCACCAGCATGGTCTTGCCGGTACCCACCTCACCCGTCAGCTGAACGAACCCACCGTTGGGCCCGGTGCCGTAGATCAGATGCGCCAGGCTCTCCTCATGCCCCCGGCTGAGAAACAGATACCGGGGGTCCGGGGTAATCGAAAACGGATTTTCCTGGAATCCAAAATCACTGAACTTCATGGCTCAATCGCTCAGGGGCCGGCAGCACATCCTAGTTCAGTCGCACTCCTCATCGGCGTCTTCATCTTCTGCCAGATCGGTGGAGCGTTGAATCCACTTGGCCGCCTCTTCGGCATTCATGGCGACGTCCCTGCCGGTCGCATAGATCTGGCCCAGTTCCGCCGCTGCCCGGTAAGAACCGTTGTCTGCCGCCTCTTTCAACCAGCCGATGCCCCTGTCCACACTCTTTCGCACACCCTGACCGTTGATGTAGAGCAGACCCAGCAAATACTGCGACTTCACGTGATGCTCCTGGGCAAGGCTTTTGAACCCCTTGTAGGCCTGCCGATATTCACCCGACTCATACGCCGAAAATGCCATATCGAAATCAGCCGCTATGAGCGGCGGCGCAGCTAACAATAACAATCCCAAGAGTACAAAATGATGTCCTGGTTGCATTAGAACAGCCTTCAGTGTGGAGTGAACAACCACTATTCTGCCATAGCAGCGGTGGTTTTACAGAAAGACTGTCGGCTTGATCCTGACTTGGTCAACAACACATCAGCAGTGCCTGGAACCCGCTGTTCACGTTAAAACCGACTTTCATGGCCAGTGGACGAACGATTGAACCTATGCATTTCCCGCAGAGTCTTAACGTTGATGCGTACGGAAAACAATTTTCACCGGTTCAATAACCCTGAGACTGATCAAAACTCATGATTCAGCCAGGACTTGGCGCACGCATTGGACTGATGCGGCAGGTGTGCAAACATGCCAGCCAACGACAAGCGACTCGGCAACAGGAAACCCTCTCATGCAACCGGCGATTTCAGCCCTCCTCATCAGCTTCCTGATATCGCTCGGGGCCCAGGCGAGCCTGGCCGCCTCGCGACCGGCCCCGGAATGGGACATCGCCGAATGGATCAATGGTGAGGGCAGCAGCCTGACCGAACTGCGTGGCAAGGTGGTTGTGATAGACTTCTTTCAACTCTGGTGTCCCGGCTGTAACAGTTTCTCCGTGCCCTTGATGGCGACCTGGGAAAAGAAGTATGCGCAGGCCGTGGCAGACGGCCGCCTGGTATTCATCAGCATCCACAGCGTATTCGAAGGTCATGACTTCCAGAATCCCGATCGCCTGCGACTCTATCTGCAGCAGAAAGACGTCCGCCATCTGGTTGGTGTCGACCGTCATCGAGGGGGAGAGACGATACCGGAGACCATGCAACGCTACCAGACCCGCGGTACCCCGGAGGTGACAATCATCTATCAACAGGGGCTGATCCGGTTACAGAAGTTCGGCCGCTTCGATCCCGCGGAAGGGGAGACACTGATTGAAAACCTGCTCGAAGAGAAGGGAATCTGAACGGATGAAACAGGTTATATTCATCACCCTATCGGTTACTGCCGTCATCGCCCTGGTCATCATGAAAATCGCTCTCGTCACCGCATTGTTCCTGGGGCTCTTCGTACCGCTAAACACCAACGCCGCCTTAACGAACTATCACGTGGAACGTCCGATGGAGATCCAGGAAAAACTCACCGCGGCCTATCTGGCCAAAGGCCCGCAGTACCGGCCCCGCACTGAACACTTGAAAGCGGACGGCACCCCGGTGTACATCAACCGGCTGATCCTCGAGGATTCCCCCTACCTGTTGCAGCATGCCCATAACCCGGTCGACTGGTACGCCTGGGACAGCGAGGCCTTCGAACTGGCCAAACGGGAGAACAAACCGGTATTCCTCTCCATCGGATACTCCACCTGCCACTGGTGTCATGTGATGGAGCGGGAGAGTTTCGAGAATCCGGCAATCGCCAAGCTGTTGAACGAACACTTTGTCGCCATCAAGGTCGACCGGGAGAGCCACCCGGATGTGGATGAGGTCTACATGACCGCAGTGATGCTCATGACCGGTCACGGAGGCTGGCCCATGTCCAGCTTTCTCACGCCCGACGGCAAACCCTTCTTCAGCGGCACCTATTATCCGCCCGAGCAGTTCGGATCGATCTTGCTACAGATACAACAGCTCTGGGAATCCCGCCGGGATGAGGTGCTGCACCAGGCGGAACGGGTTGCCGCCGCAGTCGAGGAGAGCAACGACCGGCAAGGCAAGGCCAAGACGCTCGATCCCGAGATCGTCACCAAGGCCACCCAGATGGCCTTGCGTAATTACGATGAGTTACTGGGGGGTTTCAGCCTGGCCCCGAAGTTTCCGCACGAGCCCTTACTGCATCTGTTGTTGAATCAGGCTGAGCGGCGTCAGGATACAGTAGTGCTGGATGCCCTGGAGGTCACCCTGGACGCCATGGCCAGGGGTGGCATCTATGATCAGGTGGGCGGCGGCTTCCACCGCTACTCCACCGACAACGAATGGTTGGTACCGCATTTCGAAAAGATGCTCTACAACCAGGCCCAGCTCTCCCGCGTCTATCTGCTGGCCTGGCGGCTCACCGGTAAAGAGTCATACCGCCGGACGGCAACCCAGACCTTCGACTACGTCCTGCGGGAGATGACTGCACCGAATGGCGGATTTTACTCCGCCACTGACGCGGACAGTGAAGGCCGGGAGGGCGCCTTCTTTGTCTGGACACCCGAGCAGATCCGCAAGGCGCTCCCTGAAAAAAAAGATGCGGAGCTGGCGATCCGCTTGTACGGCGTCACGGCCCAAGGCAATTTCGAAGGCCACAACATCCTGCACCTGCAACAGGGTCTGGAGGAATTTGCCGAACAGGAAAAGCTGGCCTTGGATGAACTGTATCAGCAGGTCGACCGGATCAATCGAGTACTGCGCGAAAAACGCGAGGCGCGGGAACACCCACTGCGGGACGACAAGATCGTCACCGCCTGGAACGGCATGATGTTGAGTGCCTTCGCCCAGGCTGCGGACCTGCTCGGATCGACGGCCTACCGAGAGGCCGCGGAACGTAACGGTGAATTTCTCTGGGAGCATAATCGCAAGTCAAGCGGACGGCTCTGGCGGGTCCATCTGGACGGCGATTCTTCTATCCCCGCCACTCAGGAGGATTATGCTTATCTCGCCGAAGGCTTTTTACACCTCTACGACCTGACCGCTGATACAAAATGGTTAGCACGGGCCCGTGAGCTGACGGACGCCATGCTCGAACGCTTCATCGACAGGGACGGAGGCTTTTACATGAACGAGGTCGATGCGGGCATCACCGCCATGCGCCGCCCCAAGGATGACGGCGGTGACAATGCCATCCCCTCCGGCAGTTCTGTCGCCCTGCGCAGCATGCAGATGCTCTGGCAACGCACCGGCCAGCTCGATTATCGCAACCAGGCCAATGCCCTGATCGGCAGCTTTGCCGGTAGCATCGAACGTCAACCCATCAGCTACGCCTATATGCTGACGGCGATCGATGATCTGCGCAACGGTGAATTGAGCGCCCACGGCTACGCCGCCCAAGGCGGCATCCACCTGGCCGGTTCCCTGCAAACGGTGGATGGAAACAAATCCCTGCTCAAGGTCGATATCGAGATCCCAGAGGGCTGGCACATCAATTCCCATCAACCCGCCAGCAAGGAGCTGGTTCCGACCCGGCTCAAGCTAGCGGAAGACGCCGACAACTGGCAGATGGCACCGGTAACCTATCCCAAGCACAGCATGCAAAAGCTGGCCTTTCAAAGCGAACCCTTGGCGGTCTACGAAGAGAAGTTACAACTTCAGGCATTGGTGGAGAAAAAAACGCAAAAGGACGACAGACCCCTGTCCGTTGAACTCTCCCTGCAGGCCTGTAACAATCAAGTCTGCCTGCCACCTGAGCAGGTTAGGCTCAGAATCAGTCAGGTGCAACAATCCCACCCGTAGAGTTCACCCCATCTTCACCTGGGTGTGGCTCAGAGTGGGACCATTAACATACAACCAAAGGGACATTCCATGCCTATCTGGGTCGATGCAGACGCTTGCCCCAAGGTCATCAAACAGATCCTTTTCCGTGCTGCGGACAGAACTCAAACCACAGTCATTCTGGTCGCCAACCAACCGCTTGGCACACCCGCCTCAAAATTCGTTACCAGCATCCAGGTTCCAGGTGGGTTCGATGTGGCAGACAAAGAGATCGTGAAACGGCTGCAACCGGACGACCTGGTAATCACCGCCGACATACCCCTTGCCGCCGAAGTGATCGAGAAGGGCGCCCATGCGATCAGCCCCAGGGGAGAGCGCTACACCAAGGACAATATCCAACAACGCCTCAGCATGCGTGATTTCATGGATCAATTGCGCAGCAGCGGTATCGATACCGGCGGACCGCCCATCCTCAGTCAGCGTGACCGCCAGGCATTCGCCAATCAGCTGGATCGGTTTCTAACCCAGTCGAAGGCCGTCTGAATCCTCGGTCATGGTATCCGCAATAAAAAAAACCCTGACCAATAGGCCAGGGTTAGATTGCAGTAAGAGCAAATGCGTCGTTATGCTTATATAAACTTAACGATAGGTACGCTTAGATCTTTTTTCTTTTGAGAGTTGTCGCACCGAGCCCGAGTAATCCAACACTCAGCAACAACAGTGCAGAGGGTTCCGGTACACTGGTCGTTGTGTAGGTAAAGTTATCGACGGCAATCCAATCGTAGCTGCCAGTCCAGGACAATGTGGCGTAGGCAATTCCCGCGCTTGCGATACCAAAAAACTCACCCGCACTGCTCGGGCCGGTCGAAGGCAAGATATGACTCTCCAGCAAGTTGTTGGCTGCATCGAACGCGGAGAGATCCCATTGTGCGAAAGACTCTGCCATACCCCAGGTAAAACCGAATGCATCCGTGCCACCGGCAAAGTTCATCGTCATGGTCCCGAAACCATTGTTGTTGTATGTCCCGTTGTCGAGGTAGATGCCCTGCTGGTTGTACTGTTGGTAAGTGTTGTCGATTCTCAGGTGATTGTCGTTGGCGGTAAAAGTGACATCATCGACAGTGATGGATGTGTAAGTACCCAATGCAGTAGACTCAAAATCGATCACATTGGCACCCGCCAGGGAAGCATCTGAACTGCTGGTGATAAATGCTGCCTGTGCTGATGTTGCTAAGAATAAAGAAGATGCTGCCACCAATAGTTTGTAATCCATTTTCATTGCTTGGTCTCCCCAATAGAAAGCAGTTAAAGGCTGAGCTTGTATCC
>JASJBU010000211.1 GCA_030066355.1 Gammaproteobacteria bacterium
AGAAACGCTTATCGGGAAAATGTCAGCGCATACAAAGTCGCCGTGAAATACAACATCCTGAAGAATTTCTTCGTGATGTTGAGTCATGCGGATTACGGCCAATCTGACTCTGTCGGCAGGCTCCCCGGGATAGGCAATGTCACTGCATTGACCGATGCCAAAGAGACTGATCTGGTCTTCGTCTACAAACCGATGAAGGGGTTGATGTTGAAATTGTTCCATGCCAACCGCACCAGCGAGTACGATGGCAGCAAGGATAAGGAACTCACCCAGGCACATACGCGTCTGGTTGCATCCTACAAATTCTAACCAGACCGGTTAGTACTCACGAACTCCCGGAAGAATCCTTCTTCCGGGAGCTTTTCAGGCAGTCTTGTCAAAAGGAATATGGGTGCCAGTTTAAGAGATGTCATCAAACGGCTTCTGGAGTTGAAAGAAGACCGAAAACAGCTGAAATCCCTCGATCAGGATACCCAGCAGATGTTGGATGTTGCCCTTGAAAGGGTGATCGAGGGGACGGACCTCCGTATCCGGGCTGTCACCGGATACAAACGAAAACTCTACAAATCCATACTCAAGTCCCTGGAATATGCCGATAGTATTGTCGAGCAAATTCCACACGCCATAGATCTGACTCCCAAGCACTTCGTATCCGATCCCTATATCCGAGCGCTTTTCCCCACCTTGGATGGTTTGAAGAGAATCTTCAAACAAAGCTCCGAACTACATGATTACTTTACCGAGCCGGAACATATCAATGCGTCGGAAAGTTGCGCATTGCTTTGTATGCATAAGGAGGAACAGACGATTCACGGCATGGAACTGAAAGGGGAACAGGTGCATCGGGATGTCCGTCAGACCCGCGTGTTGTTTTCGGATCACCGGGTCTACTCACCTGCAGAATCTGAAACCAATGCCCGCCGGGAGCTGAAATGTTGTATCTTCGAAGGCCTGGTGAACAATGCGCTTGCAAAGCTCTCGGAACTGCGTACCAGAAGACACCAGCTCGAAGTAGAACAACATCGGCTCAACGCCAGACTTCGCCAGAAAAGGCGAGGCAAGAGTCCCGATGATGATATGCAGGAAATTGCCAATGCTAGTGTCAGGCTCAGAAGTCAGCAGATGGAACTTGAGAAAGTCGAAGAGGCGCTGGACAAGATCGGCTATCTGTCACCGGAGCTCTGTCTGGAGCTGGTCAATGATATCCTGAGTGAACCTGATCAATTCGTTCGCTTCAAACGCATCTCAGTCAATCTTGACAGAGACGGTATAAAGAGACCCGGGGATCAAGCCTCCACCTCGATCCATCGTTTGAATTTCTCAGAGGTTAATATCCAAGGGCAGCCGTCAAGGGTCGTGACTCTGGCAAACTTCAATCGACAAGAACTTGAAGAGTCCGGTGCCAATTCATTACCCAGTTTTCTCTGAAGCATCAGCCTTTCCAGCAATCACTGTATTCTCGACCGCCTGCTTGCGATAACCGAGGGTTTAACCTAACCTTCAAGCTGTAGTTACCAGTGTCGGGTATTATCCATGCGGCTTGCCAAAGCCAGTTTATTGCTGTTTCTATGCATGTTCCTTCCCGTTTCGGCATGGGCAGATGCTACCCCGGTAACCATCGGTGTGTTGAGTCATCGCGGTGACTGGGTTACCCGCAACATGTGGGGACTGACGGCTGACTATCTGGAAGAGGCCGTACCTCAGTACAAATTTCACATCCTGCCCCTCGATTTTAATGAAGTGGATCCCGCTGTTGCGTCTGGCAAAATCGATTTTGTACTGGTCAACCCAGGTATCTATGTCAATATGGAGGTCAAGTATCGTGTCTCACGTATCGCCACCCTGTACAACAGGCGCGGTGATGTCCCGTATAAGATTTTTGGCGGTGTGATCTTCACCCGGCAGAATCATCCGGAAATCCACAATCTGGAAGACCTGATCGGTCGATCCCTGATGGCGGTCGATGCAACATCCCTCGGTGGTTTTCAGATGGCCTGGCGAGAAATGAAGGCCGTGGGGCTGGACCCTTATGAAGATCTGAGCCGGTTGGAATTCGGCGGCATTCATGACAGGGTGGTTACTGCTGTGCGGGATGGATTGGTCGATGCCGGAACGGTGCGCACCGATATCCTGGAACGAATGGCGCTGGTGGGCGAGATCGATCTGTCGGAATTCCGTATCATCAATCCACAGAAAAACCTCGAATTTCCTTTCGCACACAGTACCCGGCTCTATCCGGAATGGCCTTTCAGCAAAGTTGCCCATACTCCCAACGAGCTGGCGGAACAGGTTGCAGTGGCGTTGCTGAAGATGCCACAGGATCATCCGGCTGCGATCGCAGGAAAATATGCGGGTTGGAGTATTCCGCTTGATTATCAACCTGTCCATGAACTGTTCAAGGAATTGTTGCTGCCTCCCTATGAGGACCTGGGTAAATTCACTCTGAGCGATGCCATCAGCCGCTATTGGTATGCATTGTTGGGGGGCATCGTAATTCTGTTGTTCATGGGGTTTATGACGTTTTGGGTGCTGAGGCTCAACCGGGAACTGAAAAAAACCCAGAGACGTCTCGAGCATCAGCACGAATTGATTTTGGATTCCGTCGCGGATGGCATCTATGGGGTCGATATGCGCGGCAACTCCACATTCTTCAATCAGGCGGCTGAAAAGCTCACCGGTTGGCGCGCTGATGAGGTGATCGGCAAGAATCAACACCAACTGTTACACCATACCCATGTGGATGGTACTCCATACGATGTCAACGACTGCCCTGTCTATCAAACCTTTTGTGACAGTCAACCTCGGTTCATCTCCGAGGACATCTTTTGGCGGAAAGACGGTAGTAGCTTTCCCGTGGAATACAGTAGTACACCTATCAAGGATGAGAAGGGTGAGACCATCGGCAGCGTGGTGGTGTTTCGGGATATCGCTGAACAGAAGCAGGCCGAAGAGGACGCCCGCCAGCATCAGGCTGAGTTGGCGCGGGTTGCCCGACTGAGCACACTGGGAGAAATGGCCTCGGGCATCGCCCATGAATTGAATCAGCCGCTCACTGCCATTTCCACAAATGCACAGGCCAGTATCAGGCTGTTGGAGTCCAATAGTCCGGACACCAATGTTTGCGTGGATGTCATGGATCGGATCGTCACCCAAGCAGATCGGGCGGGAGAAATCATTCGACAGTTACGCCGTTTTGTACGCAAGGAACCCTTGGAGCTTGCAGAAGTTGATATCAATGCTTTAGTCAGTGCCGTGGTTGTGTTGATCAGACCGGAACTGCGTCGGGCGAATGTCAGATTGAAACTGCAACTTGATCCACAACTTCCCAGGATTGCCGTGCAGCCGATTCAGATCGAGCAGGTGATCCTCAACTTGGCGAGGAACTCCATCGAGGCATTGAACGAAGTCCCCATGAACTCACGTAAGCTGAGTATTCAGACCAGTAGGGTGGATCTCGATGGTATCCGCTTGACTGTGAGAGACAGCGGGCCGGGGTTGAAACCGGAACTGATCGACAACCTATTCGACCCGTTCGTTACCAGTAAGCCGGACGGTATGGGTCTGGGTCTGTCCATCAGCCATGGGATCATTGAGGCCCATGGTGGTAAACTCACCAAGGTCAGCCCTACAGACGGTGGGGCAGAATTCTCGATTTTTCTACCCTTGCATTAGGATTCCTGAAACATGGAAAAAAATACACCCACAGTGTTTGTCGTGGATGATGATGAAGAGGTGCGAAACGGCCTAAAACTGTTGCTTGAATCCGTTGGTCTTCAGGTTGTCTGTTTTGCCTCGGCCGCAGAATACATGCAAAGCTTCGATGCCAGCCTGCCGGGTTGTCTGGTGGTCGACATCCGTATGCCGGGTATGAGTGGATTGGATATGCAGGAGAAACTGGCCGAAGAGCCCATCCATCCTCCGGTCATCGTCATTACCGGGCATGGCGATGTGCCGATGGCAGTACGTGCGGTCAAGGCGGGTGCCGTGGACTTCATCGAAAAACCATTTCGCGATCAGATTCTCCTGGACAGTGTTCACCGGGCTATCGAGATGGATGCAAAACAGCGAGGGGAGGCATCCAGGCTGTCCGACATTCGAGAACGTCTGGCTCTCCTGACACCTCGGGAGCGCGAAGTACTGGACTTGGTGGTTATCGGCCGCAGAAACAAGAATATTTCAGAGGATCTAGGTATAACCCTATCGACCGTCGAGGCGCATCGGTCTCGGGTCATGGAGAAGATGGAAGCCGATTCTCTCTCACAATTAATGCGTATGATGCTTACCCTGGAGCAGGATTGAGGAAAACCGTAATAGAGCATGGTGCATCTGTTACTTTTCTTTTAACAACAATTGGTTAGATAATTGCTGCTGACTATTACCGTAGCGGTCAGATGGATCTCCAAGGTTTCCGCCGGTTTGAATACAAGAGTTTACCGATCGTACGGAGTTGGTGATCCGGAACTTGGGAAGCATCAGAAATAGTCTTCAAAACACTAGAACTATCAAGCACAACATGAGTCAACCCTGGTCTAGAACCCTGGAGGATGAGAAACCATGACGATTTCCAGACGAGAATTTCTTCGCTTAATGGGATTAGCCGGTGCGGCAGGTATGATGCCTTCTTCGGTCTTTGCGGCGGCCCGTCAACCCAGTGATCTCTATGAGATTCCCAAGTTTGGCAATCTGTCTCTGCTGCATATCACCGACAGTCATGCCCAGTTGAATCCCATTTACTTCCGCGAACCCAACGTCAATCTGGGATTGGGTTATGCCTTCAACAAGGCCCCGCATCTGGTGGGTGACAAACTGTTGAAACACTTCGGTATCACCCCGGGTGGCATCGAAGCCCACGCCTTCAGCTATCTGGATTTCGATGCGGTGGCGGGTAAGTATGGCAAGGTTGGCGGCTTCGCCCACCTGCAAACCCTGGTCAAACGTCTGCGTGACGATCGTGGTCCCGGCAACAGCCTGTTGCTTGACGGCGGCGACACCTGGCAGGGTTCCGGCACCGCCTATTGGACCCGCGGCAAGGACATGGTCGGCGCCTGTAACCTGTTGGGCGTCGACGTGATGACCGGACACTGGGAGTTTACCTACCTGGATGAGGAGGTGATCGCCAACATCGGTGATTTCCAGGGTGAATTCGTGGCGCAGAATGTCAGCGTCAAGGACGATGCCCTGTTCGACTACAAGTTCCCCGACTTTGCCGGTTTCGACGAGGACGAGGGCACCGCCTTCAAGCCCTATACCATCAAGACCGTGGGCGGCGCCCGGGTTGCGGTCATCGGCCAGGCCTTTCCCTACACACCGATCGCCAATCCTCAGCGCTTCATCCCTGACTGGACCTTCGGCATCCAGGACGACCGTATGCAGGCCACGGTGGATGCGGTACGCGAGAACGAGAAGCCCGACGTGGTAGTGGTGATCTCCCACAATGGCATGGATGTGGATCTGAAGATGGCCTCCCGGGTCAGCGGCATCGACGTGATCTTCGGCGGGCATACCCATGACGGTATGCCGGCTCCCACGGTGGTCAAGAATGCCGGCGGCAAGACCCTGGTGACCAATGCCGGCTCGAACGGCAAGTTCCTCGGGGTCATGGATCTGGACGTGAAGGGCGGCAAGGTGCGGGACTTCCGCTATCGTCTGCTACCCGTCTTCTCCAACCTGCTGCCGGCGGACCAGGAGATGCAGGCCTACATCGATAAGACTCGAGCACCCTACAAGGCCAAACTGGAAGAAGAACTGGCGGTGGCGGAGGAGACCCTCTATCGCCGCGGCAACTTCAACGGCACCTTTGACCAGGTGATCTGCGACGCCCTGAACAAGGTCAACGATGCGCAGATCTCCCTCTCGCCAGGCTTCCGTTGGGGCACCACCGTACTGCCGGGACAGAAGATCACCATGGACAACGTGATGGACCAGACCTGTATCACCTATCCCGAGACCTACCGTCGGGAAATGAGCGGGGGGGACATCAAGGCGATCCTGGAGGACGTCTGCGATAACCTGTTCAACAAGGACCCCTACTATCAGCAGGGCGGCGACATGGTGCGGGTCGGTGGTCTGGACTACGTCTGTGAACCGGGAGCGGATTTCGGCAAGCGCATCTCGAACATGACTCTGGATGACGGTACCAAGGTCGAGGCGGACAAGCAGTATATGGTCTCCGGTTGGGCCACCGTGGGCTCCAAGTCGCCGGGGCGGCCGATCTGGGACGTGGTGGCTGACTATCTGCGCGACCAGAAGACGGTGAAGATCAAGAAACTGAACACGCCAAAACTGGTGGGCGTCAAGGGCAATCCCGGCCTCGCCGATTATCGCTCGGCTTGAGTCTCGATTGCTGACCAGGCAGATTTATCAGGGCGGGACAGGCTATCCCGCTCTCTGTCTGTGTGTGGATAACCCATTGTTTTTTAAAATACATTCTGTTTGATAGAACCATTCCTCAAGGAGTGTCGATACAGGCCTTGAAGTGCTGAAACTGTAAAATAATGTGATCCAGATTCCCTATTGAACGAGCCTTCCTTGACATATTATTAGAAATAACTAATATGCTAATCATTGATACTTATTTATGAAGGTATATGAAGTGGCTACTTTCACATGTAATTCGATGAGAACGACTATTATTCTCTCAGGCAGTTTACTGTTACTCGCAATTCTTTTTCTATTACCGGTCATCCTGTTGCCCAAACCACTACCGGAACTGGTATCAATCCTTGTCTACCCGGGATTTGGAGCACTGATCCTGAGCCCGTTGGTATTGCTGGTGACGGCACTGATCTCGCTATTGCCATCGGTCAATGTCCAGTTGCAGAACTGCCAACACTGATCCCGATACCAGCGAATCTGGCTAACATCTAAACCGATTCACTGATTCCCGGCCTGCTGGGAGTCAGTGTTACCGGGTGCACCGATGGCACAGGCTCACCCAGTGTATTCGATACCGGTGATCCAATAGACATTGATCCCATTGGGGGTTACCACCTCAACCTGCTCGTCC
>JASJBU010000207.1 GCA_030066355.1 Gammaproteobacteria bacterium
TTTCAGCAGCGCAAGATCAGTGACAAGGATCGGCATTTTTTCACCGAGCAAATGGCCCTGCTGCTGGAGACCGGCACCAATCTGCATGTCAGCCTGCAGGCGCTTAAAGGGCAGTTGAGCAATCCGGCGATGCGCGAACTGCTGGAGCAGTTGATCGAGGACGTGGGGGAGGGCAAACAGTTCTCCCACGCCCTTGCTAAACACCCCCAGGTGTTCTCCCAGACCTACGTCAATCTGATCGCCGCCAGCGAAGACGGCGGTTTCATGCACGAGGTTCTGGAGCAGTTGCTGGAGATGGAGGAAAAGCGCGCCCAGTTACGCCAGACCCTGTTCTCCGCGCTCTCCTATCCGGTCTTTTTACTGTTGTTCGCCCTGGGGGTGGTATTGTTTGTATTGGTCGTGGTGTTTCCCAAGTTTGCCGATATGTTCTCCATGATCAGCGATCAACTGCCCGCCACCACAACCTTCTTGATGGCGGCCAGCGAGTTCTTTCGCAAGCAATGGGTCTATCTGCTGATTGCCATGGCCAGTACCGTTCTGCTGTTCAGATACTGGGCGTCCAGTCAGACCGGACGCTACCGGCTCGACTGGTGCAAGCTCAACCTGCCGGTGGTTCGCAATGTCTTCATTCAGCTCTATCTGCTGCAGTCGCTGCGGGTCTTGAGCCTCTCCTTGAGTAACGGCGTCGGCATCCTGGATACCCTGCACGCCTGTCGGGATGTGGTGCCAAACCAGCTCTTCCAGGCGTTCATCGGTAAGGTGGAGCGGCGGGTGGAAGCAGGTGAGGGTATTGCCCGGGGTTTCGAGGATGCCGACTTCATCCCCCCGATCGTCGAGCAGATGATCTCCACGGGAGAGGAGACCGGCAATCTGCCCAAGGTCATGGCCAGACTGTCTGATTACTATGAGCGGGAGCTCTCCAACCTGCTCAAGACCCTCTCGAAACTGGCGGAGCCGGTCATGTTGCTGGTCATGGGGGTGGTGGTCGGTCTGCTGGTCAGCTCGCTGATCCTGCCAATCTTCAAGCTTTCACGGGCCGTGGGGTAGCGGTGCAGCCCATCGAAATATTGTTAAAGGACAAAACTGATTTGCCGATAACCATCCTGAATGAGGAGTACCCGTTTGGGGCTTCACAAATTAAAAAATAGATGAGGTTGGTAATGAATCGGGAATTTCAATTCGTGCAGCGTGGCTTTACCTTAGTGGAATTGTTGATCGTTGTGATTATCCTGGCTTTACTGGCGGCGATTGTAGTGCCCCAGTTTGCTGCTTCCACAGATGATGCCAAGGAAGCCGCACTGGATACGACTTTAAGCAATGTACGCAGCGCCATTGATCTCTATTACCAACAACATGGTCACTACCCCAGTGCTGTGACGTCAGGTGACGGAACACAAGCCTGTGATGGCACTGCGGCAAGTAACGCCGCTGATGGCGAAGCTGCCTTTCTTGACCAGATGGCTTTTTATACCAATGCTGCAGGTGAAGCCTGCTCTACCAAAAGTGGTGGCGGTGATGCCGATGCCTATCCATATGGACCTTATCTGAAAAAACGCGAACTGGGTCCAAATCCAATTACCAATGTTTCTACCCTGCTGATTGCCACTGCCGGCGACTTAAACCTTGATGGCACTGCAGTGGACCTGGGCTGGCGCTTTGATAATCTCAGCGGCAAATTCATCGCCAACGACACCAGCAATGATCCCAGCGGCAATCCTTACGATGACCGCTAAAAAATATTGGCAGTGTGTGGCTTCCTCAACAGTCCAAATCCATCGACAAGGTGCACGCAGGTTATAGCCTGCTTGAACTGACCGCTGTCATTGCCATCCTGGGCATCACCGCAGCCGTGGTGATGCCCAATTTTTCTTCCACGCATTCCAGCAAGCTTGACGCTGCCGCTGAAATTCAAGCCGAGGCCATGCGGTATGCCCGTGCCGAAGCCATGCGGCGTGGTGAACCCATGGGATTCCGCCAACAAAACGCGCAGAAACGCATGCGCGTGTTCAACTTGGATACCGCAACGGCTCCCTGGACAGTGATCTATGACGTCTACCACCCGGTCAGCAAGAAAATTTGGGATATCCGACTGGATGCACATCCGTTCGCTTATGCTGATACTGTGAGTACAACCAAAGTTTTCCAAGGTACTTGTGCTAAGCCATCCAACATCTATTTCGACCGGAATGGCATTGCACGCTGCGCTGAACCTGAGACCGTGCCGTTGGAACTCTATGAGGTGACCTTGATTTTGGGTAGTGAGACGCGCACGGTATCACTCGATGGCTTCAGCGGTAAGGTGACCATCCAATGAGGACACGCCAATCGGGTCTCTCCTATATCGAGGTGCTGGTTGCGACGGCGCTGATTGCGATGGCGCTGGTGCCGATGATGCAAGCCCTACAACCCGGACTGCAGGGATCAAAAATTCACCTTGACCAGGCGGAGGTCCATTTCACTCTCAAGGGCAAGCTGGAGCAGCTGTTGGCGGAATCCTTCGAGGACCTCGACGCCGCCGCGACTGCAGCCGGCGCCTACAACAACGGCACCCATTATTCGGACATGGCGGCCAATGTACCGCACAAGGTCTATCTCTGGCGCTACGATGTGGATGATGCCGACAGCGATGGTGATGTGTTTACCGGCGGCGAGGACGATATTCTGTGGGTGCGTGTCGCCACCTCGGATGGGCTGACCGATCTGCAAACCCTGATCAGCCACTATTGAGTCGGGCCATGCGGATGATTCTCAACACCAAGCGGAATCAGGGAATCAGCTATGTGGAGATCATGCTCACGGTGACGATCGCCGGTATCATCATGCTGGCGCTGATGGGGGTCGTGAATACCGCGAGCATGACCAGTGATACGGTGCGTTCACGCAACGATCTGATCCAACAGGCGCGTTTCGCCCTGAACCGCATGGTCGATATGACCAGCCGATCCCATCGCTTGCTGCTGCCACTCAATGATAATCCTGCGACCAACTGGCCGGAAAACATCCGCGAACAAACCATCCCGCCATCGCCACCAATTGGTGACAGCAGCTTTGCCACCGCGGTACTGGCCATCACGCTACCCTACGACATCGATCTCGACCAGGACGGCATACCGGATGCCGACGATGATGGCGACGGCTTGTTCGACGAGGATCTACCCAACGACAATCATCACGATTTTACTCCAGGCATCATCGGTATCGATGACGATGGTGACGGCGCTGTGGATGAAGGCGCTGACTGGGCCGAGGACGACGAGGATGGGTCTGAAAACGAAGATCCTCTCGACGGGATTGACAACGACGGGGATGGCAGTATCGATGAGGATGCACCCTCGGATATGAATAATGACGGATGCTCGGGTATCTGTGGTGTCGATGACAACAGCAATGGTTCGATCGATGACAGTGATTCTGATGACGATGATGAGGATAGCGGTGGCTTCGACGATCCCTATGATCCTGTGGTTTATTATCTCAATGGATCCAACCTGATCGAGCGCCTGCCGGCGCGTTGGGACACCGATGGCATCAGTGTGCCCAACGGTCCGGTCGATGGACGTGACTTTATCGAAGTGACGATCGCCGAAAACATCACCCGGTTTTATGTCGAACGTCTGCAGATCAGTAACACCAGAGTGTCGATCGATTTGATCCTCGAGCTGACCGATCCAGTCAGCGGTGAGACGGTCAGTCTGCAGACGACCGTGCGGGTGGGTGGGGCGTTATAACATGCCTATGCAGAGACATGTGCATGGTTACGTGTTGATACCGGTGGTGGTTGCCATGGCTCTGATCGGCATCTTCGCCTTTTACAGCGCCAACCAGAGCGCCATCAACGTGAGAGCGACAAACGGCGAACTCGAGGCGGCGCGCGCCGAATATGTTGCCCAGGCCGGGTTTCAGCACGCCTTGCGGCAACACGCGCAACAGGGTTGTGGTCCCTACACCGATCTCACCAATCAGCCCTTGGGCAGCCACAGCTATACCACCAGCCTCACCACCAATCTCGGCAGCACCACCAGCTATACGATCAACGTGGATCAGGACACCTGGATCCGCAGTGACAATCCGACCAACAACAACGGCGGCGACAGCAAACTGCACATCCGCTTCGAGGGCGGCATCATCGAGCGGCCGATGTACCGCTATGATCTATCCCCGATCGCAGCCAATAGCAGCATATTATCCGCCACGGCCTGGTTCTATGTGAGCAAAGAGCATCCGGAAGGACCGGTAGATATCCATCTGTTGAACGCCGACTGGAATGACAGCGATGCCACCTGGAACAGCATGGGTGATCAGATGGACAGCTCGGTGATTGCCAGTATTGCTGCACAATCGGCACCAGCTGTTTGGGTTGCGGTGAACCTGACACCACAGGTGCAGGCCTGGGTCAATGGCCAAGCCAATTATGGGATCGCCATGAACTCCACCAGTGAAGGGACTCACGGAGACTATGCAAGTATCGAGGCCACCCAGAAACCCTACCTGGAAGTCATCGTCGGGACACCTGCGACGACCACGGCCTCTCTGACGTCGGTGGGTGTTCTTGCCAATGGCCTCAAGCGGACCATCGTTCGCAACAGTCTGTCTCTTTACCAGTATCCATCCGGCCTGGTCGAGATGCAACCGGACGGATCTGAGGGGATCGATGCTTCGTTAAGCCAGAGTAATCATGATTACAATTACGGTAGTTCCGACCGAATTTGGGTGCAGGACGCGAGTAGTGCGGATGATGACCATAGCTTGTTGAAGTTCTCCTTGGGTCGCATCCCCAAAAATGCGCGTATAGAAAATGCGACACTACGGCTCTACCAGTATTACACCTCCACGCCGGGCGGTATAGTCGGTATCCACCGAGTCACGCAAAGCTGGACTGAAGGTGACGAGGATGGGGGAATCGGTTGGGGAGCCACTTGGAACAGCTACCAACCTTTTCGGAACTGGGCTGATCCGGGTGGAGATTTTGATGGTGAGACAATCGCCACTGCTAATATCAGCGGTGGTACGGCGGGTTACTACGACTGGGATATGACCCACCTCGTTCAGAACTGGGTATCGGGTACCTATGCGAATGACGGATTGATACTGATCCCG
>JASJBU010000032.1 GCA_030066355.1 Gammaproteobacteria bacterium
CTATCAACACGGATTCCTGCGAGCTGGATATCATTTGCAAGATTCAGACTCTTCCCATTTTGACCGACGACTCTATTGAACTGACAGGATTCAGTGACAAAGTCTCGAGATTCGTGGAGCAGTCAAGGCTGCCAGGAACTTACATTCTGACCTATAATCAAACTAACCGATGACGTTGTACAACTTAAAAGGTTTTTCCAGCTGATATGTCTGAGTACAGATTGTGGCCATTCGCAGTTCTGGCAGTTGGTGTCGTTTATTTCCTGTGGGATGGTGATGATCAGACTACGACCGATCAACTCACCCAGCAGGAAGAGCGATCGCCCACGACCACATCACCGACGCGACCGACTGAGATGAATATAAACCGGGATTGGCAAACTTCAAGCGGATATCCCACAGCAATCGATTCCTACAGCAGCCAACCAATGGGATACAGCCCATATGTTCAACCATTCTCCTCATCCGATAACTACCGTTTCCGCCCCTATCGAGATGTGAATCGAGATCGCAATGAGTACGAATCCGCTTATCCGCCGATCCAAGAACGGGGCCATCCCATGACTGCCGGAGAGCCCGCCTATCCGGGGCTACCAGGTTACGGTGCGTACCAATATCCCAAGAACACTTACCGCTTCAGGCCCTTGGACAAACAACGCAATGAGCGTCGTTGGCACGGCAATTACGGACAAACCCTGATCGATCAGGCGCCGTCACCCAATCCCTATCACCGACAGTCCTATCCCATCTACACGCCCCAGTCAGGACCAGAGCCTGACCCACTTTGGGCAAATTCATGGCCGGACCAATAAATCTGCTACGACAGCCAAGCAGGTCGCTGTATTCGATACAGCATTAAGGCCACGTTGCAAACATGTTCCAAGACATTCCGCGCAAGATCTTGTGAAGCAATACAGGATCGGGGCGATGGAAACAAGTAGCACCTCTGCCCTTCTCCGTGGCCGTCAGCCTCCCGGAGAAGTGACGAGACTGGATTGAATCTGAATTGAGAGGTAAGGCGGGCATCCCCGGATGCCCGCCTGGTTTGCATCAAAGATTCGGATTGCGTAGGGGACAGGTGTTGCGATCATAGTCCTCTCCCAGACCATCCCAGGCATAATCCAAGGCAAACTGGGTACGGGAAAAGAAATGATCCTCGCCTAACTTCTGAATGATATTGGTGCGGCGCAGGGTGTCCATGAACTGCTTCTTCATGCGCGCTACCAACAATTCGATACCATTCGTTCGGAGCCGTGAGGCAAGATGGTAGAGCACCTCCTCACCGGTGGCATCGAGCTGATTGATACCCTGTGCATCGATAATGATGTATTTCAGTTCTGGATTGGCCGCGACCACCTCCAACACCTTGTTCTCAAAGAAACCGGCGTTGGCGAAATAGAGTGAGCCGTCGAAACGCAAGATCGAGATCTTCGGACTGGTGGGTAAATGATGCACAGCGATATCACGCATAGTGCCATCTGCATAACGTGACAACACCGCTACCCGTGGCCGCATGGTACGGTATAGGAACAGACCGATGGAGAGGGCTACACCGACGATGATTCCCTTATCCAGGTGCGGAGCCATCACCAGAGTCAGCACAAAGGTCACCACCGAGACGATGCCATCATGGGGCTGTGCCTTCCAGGCATGGATGATCGGTTTGATTTTGATCAGATTGATCACCGCCATGACGATGACCGCAGCCAGAGTGGCCTGGGGCAGATGGTAGAGCAAGGGTGTCAACCACAACAGGGTGACGCCGACGATCACACCGGTCACTACGGAAGAGACACCGGTAACGGCCCCGGAGTCGATATTCACTGCGGAGCGTGAGAAGGAGCCGGAAACCGGGTAACCGCTGAAGCTGCCGGATACCATGTTCGATAAACCTTGACCGATCAGCTCCTGGTTGGCATCCAGTCGCTGACGGGTTCGGGCGGCCATGGCTTTGGCGATAGAAATGGCCTCCATAAAACCGATCAGAGAGATGGTGATCGCTGCAGTTATCAGCTGCATCATGATATCCCAATCGAAGACCGGCAGGGCTAATGCAGGTAGTCCTTCGGGGATCTCGCCTACTACCCGACCACCGGCCTCCTGAAAACCGGTATACCAGGAGAGCAAGGTGGTTATCACCACCGCCACCAGCACATTGGGAATTTTCGGCAGATATTTTTTCAATCCGAACAACAGGCCGATCGAGAGTAAACCCATCCAGAGGGTGGGCATGTGGGTATGCTGGAAGGCCGCCTCAATGACACGCATCACCGTCTCATAGTGATGCTCCGCCTTCTCTACGGACACCCCGAAGATCTTGCTCAACTGGGAAGTGGCGATGATCAGGGCGCCGGCATTGGTAAAACCGATGACCACCGGGTGGGAGAGGAAGTCCACCAACACGCCGAGGCGGAAGACACCGAGAAAGACCTGAAACATCCCGACCATGAAGGCCAAAAGCACCGCATAGGCCAAATAACCCTCGGGGCTGCCAGCCGCGATGGGTTCGAGGGCGGCGGCTGTCATCAGGGAGACCACCGCCACCGGACCCGTGGCAAGCTGCCGAGATGAACCGAACAGGGCTGCCACCATGGGAGGCAGGAAGGAGGCATACAGGCCGTAATAGACCGGCAGACCGGCGAGCTGCGCGTAAGCCATGGATTGGGGCACCAAGACCAATGCAACGGTAACACCGGAAATGATATCCGCCCGCAAGGTATCCTTTTTCTTTAATTCGCCGATCCAACTCAGGAACGGCACAAACAGTGTCCAAAATGGTGTTGCATCCGATTTTCCAGCAGCCACGTCGTTACCCCCTCTATTGTACGCCAGGAGACTGAGAACCTATTAGTTTATGCTTATTATCTTACTTTGTCGATCTGACAATTACCTGGAGCTCTCACTTGTCCCGCTGGAGGTCCCGGCCATAACTTATTGAAATTTATACAGGAGGTCCTGCAAGACGCGAGAAACAATCAAGCTGGAATTTTTTATGCCGGATTGATTTTTTGGAAACAAGTTGAACAGCGATTCGTCGACCCATCCTCAGGCGGATAGGGCCTTATCTTGGACAAACCGGTCCTATGCAATCTGAGCCCAGATCAAACGGAAAAGGGGTCTGATGATACTTGAATATCAGCGGAATCAGCGGGCATGGCCCTGCTCCCCTGATCAGTCCCAGCAGGCTGAATGCATAGGCCCATTCGCGGTCACGCATAGCGCGGTGTCTGCCCTCAGACCGGTCATATCACTTAACACAATGACATATCTCAGACATTCGCTAAAAACCCACCGGATCGACGATCCCACCTGCACAGCTGGCAGATGCCGGTGCCGCACCCTGGAGCAGACCAGAGAGCTTGGTGTCGTCGTTGATCACACCCTTCAGGTTGATCCAGAGTTCGACGATCATTCCCTCATCGCACTTGACTTGCACCTTGTCCCCGGCACCGGCACCGAAGGCCTGGTCGAATTTCGCTTTGATCTGTGCGGAGGTGATGCGCTGACCGATATTCGAGGCAAACAGATCCCGCACTCTCGAGCCATTCACTTGATCGATCAGCAGGATGGATTCCCGATAGTATTCCTCTGCCGTAGAACTGTAACAGGTCCCATGCTTGATCCACTCGTGTCGATGCAGATACGAGGCGACGCCCGGCATGGTTTCGAGCAGATCGCCATAAGTCTCCTCGGTGAGACCCAATGGTGGCAGTCGATCCCACATCTTCCGTTTATCGAGCTTTTTCCTGTTGTTACTGACATTGCAGTAGACATTGCTCCTGGGTTGCGGCCAGAGCCCATGCAGCGCCAAATGGTTGGCATCGTAACGCTCCGATGTCTGAGTTTCACATTCGGTTTTTCGTTGGTGCGTTTGACAAAAGGCGGGTTGCCAGCTCAGGGCCAACAGATAGTCCCGACCACTCGCTTGGGGTGGATGGTCCGGTGTCGGTGCGGGAGTGGGTTGGGGCGCAGGGCTGGGAGTCGGATCAGGCTCAGGCCGAACATCCACGACCTGCTCACGGCAGTCGACCAGCAGTTTCCCACAGTCTATCGCCACCCAACGTTCCTGTGGCGTTGCCTCTTCGACCCTGATCCGGTAATGGGTTGCCTGCGCTTTGTTCTTGGAGAGCACTTCGTAGGCCAGGTTCCTGACGAGATGAATATCCCCCGGGTTGGTTTGCTTCCTTTTCGAGTGGTAGGCCGGGCACTCGTCCCGGGCAATAAAGTATCCGTCGAGCTTGATCTCTGCCTGACCGATGGACAGGATGCAAGACGAAACGCATAAGGTAACCAATACCCGATAGATGATTTTCATTTCCCCACTCCTGCTGCTGACTTAGAAGTCTCTCAGTATTTGGCTTGACCCATCCGATCTACATCATTCCCGATAGACGATGGTGACCGCTGTACCCTCGGCTGTGACTGTACCACTGACCTCTCGTCCCCCGCCTGCAGCCGCGTCGGATTTTTCCACTGCCACCTTCCAGATACCGGGTGGAAGTGGATAATCATAGTTGTCGGCGCTGTTGCTGATTACGATGATCTCGGACCAGGCATCGCCATTGGCAGACGCATCGATTCGATTCACGACGACACCGTAACGGGGCGTCGAGGTCTCGACATGCCGGTCTATCTCCTCCCAACTGTTCATCCGCAAGCCGGGATGCTGCCTGCGCACCGCAATCAGGTCACGATAATAGTGGAAGACATCGGCGTGATCCCGCTTCCATTGCCAGCGTATCTTGTTGATCTCATCACTTGACTGATAACTGTTGTGATCACCCCGTTTGTCCCGCAGTATCTCGACGCCCGCATGCAGGAAGGGTATGCCCTGGCTGGTCAATACCAGACCGTTGGCGAATTGCTGGATGCGGCGCAGATAGGGATCGCCGCGATCCCGCCCGTTGGTGTCCGCCCATTGCAGGATCTTGTCCCGTAAGGTCAGATTATCGTGGGCGGAGACATAATTGATACTCTGCTCCGGGTCGGCGGCAAACATCGGATCCCAGGTGTCGATCGGCACGAAAGGATCATTGGTGTATCGTATCGCGCCCCGGCTACCCACCATGACCCGCCAAAGATCCGGATTGGCATTGAAAGCGTAACAGTCACCGTAATGACAGCCCCCGTTGTCGTTCAGACCCTTGATGGCCTCACGGTATTTCGGATTGAACACCCCGACATGTGCATCATGGATACGCGCAATGGTACCCAGCCGCACCCTTTGCGACTCGCGTGCATCAACCGCGTAACCGTTCCAGGGTTCACCGTAGAGCAACAGCTTGCGGTCTGGGAATGTGGCATTGAGATAACGTCCCCATTCACCGACCTCGTCGTAGTCAAAAACACCAATCAGGTCGAATCGGAAACCGTCGATGTTGTATTCACTCACCCAGTACTCCAAGGAGTCGCGAATCATGCGGCTGACCATGGGATGGTCGGCGTCTATTGAGTTTCCCGTGCCGGAGAGATCGGTATCCGTGTAGTATTTGGTGGTAATCGGTTCGAACATCTCCTTCAGATAGGTGTGGTTGTACACCACATCGAGGATTACCCGAATACCTGCCCGATGAAACTCGTCGACCATCTGCTTAAACTCAATAACGCGGTTTTCATAATCGTAAGGCGTCAATGAGTAGCGTTCTTCCGGCACATTGTAGTTCCGTGGATCGTAACCCCAGTTATAACAGCTCATATCCTGCAGATTAGGACAAGAGCTGAAATCGTATACCGGCATGAGCTGTATATGAGTAATACCCAGTTCCAAGAGATGATCCAGACCCGTCTTGATCCCGTCGTAACGGGTACCCCGTTCCACCAAGCCTGGATATTTACCACGGTTATGGGTAGACACCCCGGAGCTGCTGTCTATGGTGAAGTCCCGCACATGCAGTTCATAGATGATGGCATCTTCGCGCTCAGCCAGAGGGGGTCTATCGGCCCAATCCGCAGAGAGATGCGTGCGCGATGGATCCAGCACGATATTGTTGTTGCTATTGGGTTCGACCATTCTACCGTAGGGGTCACGCACACTAATACCGTTAATGCGAAAATGGTAGGGCTTCAAACGCTGATCACCCACGACCCTCACCTGATAGACGTCCGTATAGCCGTTGAAATCGGCGACCTTATGCATGGGATGGGTCTGACCGTCGAGCCACAGCTGAACATCGGAATGATCGGGTGACCAGATAGAAAAAACTGTGCCATCCGGTGCATAGATGGCACCGAGGGTCATCGTACCTGCGTCTGTTGCCCCGAACGGCTCGACCGCTTCGATACGATAAGCCAGGGTCTGGTCATTGACCCGGATGTTGAATCGACCTTGTACCGCAGTGTAAATATCCCTTCCGGTACGCTCCAAAACACCATCGGCATCATTATCACCGTAATTCTGTGACCAGTCCCCCAGGAGATCCACTTTGAAGCGCTGCCCATCCCTGCCATCAAACTCCACCTCTACCTCCCAGGTGTGATCAGCGACCAGACGCATGGGGGTCAAACCCCAATTATTCGGTGTACCGCGAAAAAACAGATTATCAAATGTCCCGCTGAGACTTTCGGGTTGTCCGCTATCAACCGGTAAGGCCCCGATATGGATGGCAGCCGCCTGCATTCCGCCGATGTTGAAAACGGCAAGACCGTTTGCGTCTACACGAATGGTCTCACCTGCGCAGGGATTCTCATGAGAGAGAATGTTGCAGTAAAGACCAGCGGGTAGCCCTGTGTGTAAACTCCTGTTCAGCGGTTCGGATTGGTTGTTGATCACCACGAACCCCTTATCCGCGCATCCAAAAGCGATCTGGTTGTGACCATCGGTCCACCAGTGATCGACCTGACTGTCACCCTGCCCTTGACAACTGTCGACCACATGCTTCCGATAAGCCACCATATTCGCGATATTTCCCCAACGATGCTGACAGACCCAGTCATGGTTTGCGCATCCACCCACACCGGGTGGTCCTGCATCACTGTCGGTAAATTTGTAACCTGACATTACCTTTGGATAACCTTGTGGGAAGGCGAGCATGAAGACATTGGCGAGGTTGTACTGGGCGCCATCTTTGTAGGTCAGATTACCGCCGCCACCATGACCCCGCTCGCGGTCATGGTTGTCGATAAAGACCACCGCCTTGTCAGACGGGACCAATCCCCAGTTATCCCCGAAGGTGCGAAGCTGACTGAGCGAACCGTCAAACCGTCCTTGAAATTTCTGCGCAATATCGGTACCGAACTTAAAGTCCGTAACCCTGGCCAAATGATCGTACTGGTCTGGCTGGACGACCTGCCCCTGGGCTCCGATCACTTCCAGGAAAGACCAGGGATTGCCGGCCTGTGCGAGAATCGCTTGCAGGTCCTGCGCAGCCATGTGTTTGGCCGCATCGATCCGGAAACCATCAACACCCAGATCGTTTCTGAGCCAAAACAGATAATCGGCCAATCGACTCCGTACGTCCTCTCTACCGGTATCGAGATCCGGCAAATTGGCTACTTCACATTCGTGAATTCTGTCGACATTATTGTAATAATCGGCGTCGTTGATTCGGCAATCATCATGATAGTGTTCGTTGTTGAAGGGGATTGTCGGATGATTCTTTCGCTGGTAGACACTCCCGGCAACCCCCAGACCCGGTACCTGATCTGCGGTATGGTTGATGACGGCATCCACATAGATCTCGACCCCTGCAGCATGACAGCGATCGATCATATGTCGGAATACCGCTTCATTCCCGCTGCGACTGACCAGTTGATAAGAGACAGGTTGGTAACGGCTCCACCAAGCCTCCCCCTGGATATGTTCATTCGGAGGTGAGACCTGTACGGCGGCATAACCCTTTCCTCCCAGAAACTCGCATTCCTCTGCGATATCATCCCAGGACCACTCGAACAGGTGGACAAAGGTACTGGCTGAACTCGCAAATCCAACACCGCCCATCGACAGATAAAGCAGCATCGATGAGCCAATAAAGGCCTTCGAAACCCTCGGCAACATGCAACCACCCCCCGAAAATTCTGTTTGTTATTTGACTGCTTTCGAATCAATCGTAATTCGATGTACGCACCCGATGCCACATGAAACAGCTACCCACCAAACGGGCTATCTTACTGATATTAATTTATTTTCTATTGAGTATGACAGACTGGTCACAGCATGTCCTTTGCTAGTTCTTTGAATTCGCTTAACCGGTTCCGGCAATGCCCCTCAACAGTATCAAGGGCATACTAGAGATATAGCGTAAATCAGCAAGATCGCAAGAGGATAAAAGCAAAAACCATGCAGCTGAGCATCAGTCACATGTCATGGCAAGACAGGCAGAGTTGGGTCATATTGCTGCCGGTTGTCAGTTCACTACTGGCATGACATACCGAGGAACCAGCCTCTTGGTTTAGTACGACGCTTGTCCTGAGCAGCTTACCTTCTTCTTGTAGCGGGGTTTCTTTGAGGGCGTGGCAGGAGAGACATGTCACCTCGCCGTCTTCCAGAATAATACGGCTATCCAGATCGCCAGGTGACACAAAGGATACGGGATCGCGGTTTGCATAAATCTGATAACTCATCCCGACCGGATGATTCACTGATCCATGTCCTGTAAATTGCATGTCCGAAGCGGCATGCTTTAACTCCACAACACGGGCTTTGCTACCGTCATGGCATCCCATGCATGTTATGGATTGGCCTGTTTCTGGCAGCTGAACAGTTAAACTCTCAGAACTGGTGTCATACACACCTTCATCGATGACAAAATCCTTGAATCTTTCCGAGAATGTACCTGCAGAAAGACTACCGGATAGCCAAACAAAAAGTATGGAAATCAAATATCGTTTTTTCTTGTTACGAATCATGAGTTACCCGACAACCAAATACCCTGAGAGAGTAAACCGCATCGCTGTTATCTGAGTGCGAGATCTGCCAGAACTGAGACTTCAGATAACTTGTAGTCAACCTATCGGGTAGATCGAACAATCCTTTAAGTTGTGGCTCGCCTATATTCCAGACGAGCCTGAGGAAATCTTAGTCATGGGGAAAGCTGGATTAGGTGTGTTATCGATGGCTAAAACCCGGTAAACGTGGAACTTTTTTATGTCCTACATTTACAGGATGATAAGCGAAGAGATCATATTAATCCGGTAAAAATCAGGATGCGTTGATGATTTTTTTTCTTATCTCAGGTCATGCTGCCATTGAATTCAATTACATACAGCGCTGGCAGATTGTTAACGACTTCACATTACCGGCACGCTCAAAAACATCATGTCGTTCACTCTACCACCTCAACACGTTCGACAAAAAAGATCTCGGGGAATTCTCTTCTCAGGCGATTACTGTAGAAATTGACCATGGGGATAGCCTTTCCGTATCGTATCTTTACTGCTTTGTCTAAGGTTATCTTTGGTGCAGCCAACCAAATGTTCATGTCATCTTTTAACAGCTCGATATAGGTATAGTTTGGAATCTGGATGGTACTGACAACGATTCCAACATTCGGAAGTGATCTGTCACTTGAGTCTTCTATCACCAGCCCAGTACTTAGAGCATTATTGCTAGCCGGGTCATCTGGGGGTGATCCTGCGGCTGATCGTTCCATAAAAGATATTAACAGTAACGATATAAAAATAACTTTCATATAGCGTGAAAAAATGCATGAATACTCAACATACAGCATTATATATTGCACTGGAATCAGCTTTGAGGGTCTCATCCCGGATTGAAACACCATTTTTCTCGGAATCCTAAAATTCCACTATGCGATATAACTTAGGCATCGATCGCTCAATATCAGCGGTATAATCCATGCGGCCTACGCGAGGTTTCACCATGAAAGTATTTGTAACGGAATATGGCATCCACCCCATGACAATCAGCACAGACAATCTGGCTGCTTGAGGCGTTGCGTAAAAAGCTGTTGGTGACATCACCTTCGAGGTTTTTACCCATTCCCTCACGTGGTTTGTCAGCATCCCAGATATGAGGATTATGACAGCTTGCGCAACGCACCCGACCTACTGAGGCACGATTTCCGCGATTATCAAATACCGGTATTTCCGGTAATCCTCGGGGATTGAGCTTACCGGTTCGAATCTTATTCGACCAAAGTAAGATCCCATGTGGGCGCATAATCTTGCGGGGGATTTTGGACTCGGCCGCAGCCCCTTTTGCGTGGCAACTCATACACAGCGCGAGTTGGGGATCCAAATCCGGTGCAGTCTCTCTCGCCCAAAGCGCGAGTCTGGCCTGCGCATTATGCACGCTATGGCATTGCCCACAAACACCGGTTTGTGCGACATTCCGCCCCTGATGATCTACCGCATTTTTTTCCGTAATGCGAAGGTCATGATCGGTTCCCCTTACGGGCCGCTTGTTCCGATGACAATCGACACAGAGGTCTGATCCAGGCGCAGCTGGCAAACGCAGGAAACTGGTCTTGGCATCACCATCAACATCCCTTTTCTTGCCTGCCGTACTCATGGGTCTGGTTGGATTCCATTGATGAGGGTTGTGGCAGGTCGCACAGTCGACTCTGCCTTTGGGATGCCGCTGACCTGGCTTGTTGAATAACGGCAATGAGGTTTTGTTACCGACATTCGCAAGATTGCGTAAGAGCGGATGACTGTGCTTACCCGTCGTCTTTTCACCTGCCAGACCACCTTCGACATGGCAGCTCGTGCATATCGACTGGAGTTGACTTTGATTCTTCCTGCGTTCTACCGGTGACATAACGGCCCCGCGACCATTATGCGCCCGATGACAGGAACCGCAGACACCTTGATCCAGGTGAGTTTTGGGATTTGCGCTCTGCCGATACTTTGCCCTGTCTTGCTTACCGCTCAAGTTGTGTTTGGATAACAAAACAGAACGTTTATCGACATGACAATTGATACACAGATCACTCTCTACACCCTGCGCCAGCCGCAGGAAACTCGATTGTCCATCACCTTCTATCTTCTTAGGATCACCTTTGATAGTCTCATTGATACTCCAGTTGTGCGGGTCATGGCAGGTCGGGCAACTGACTTGATCTGCATCTGCTGTCTTCATCCCCGCCCCATCAAACAAGGGTAAAGATTTCAGATCAGCTCCTGAAGCTGGATGTTTACTGTGCCAACCATCCTCAAGCGGACTGATACCCAACTTCTTGATCGACACACTCAAGGGATGACTGTGTGCACCAATGGTTTTCTCCTTTGCCAAGCCGCCTTTTTTATGACAGCTCTTACACAGCCCCTCCGGTCTCTGCTTGTTCGCAGCGATAGATTCCCTTCCCCACAAAGGTGCGCTCTGATCTGCATCGTGCACCACATGACAGGCAAGACATGGGCCATAGTCGGCCACTAATTCTCCTTTTCGATTCTTCGTAGTCGGCGCCATGATCGTCATATCGTGCTTACTGCCGCTCAAGTCAGCCTTGTCCGTATGACATTGGTTACACAAAGCCGCCTGACGATTGTCCATGATCGTCAACGGCATACTGCGTGCGGCATGTGGTGTATGACAACTCTGGCAGATAACTTCGTTGTTTCGACCGAACATACCACCAAATGCTGCGAGTTTCTCCGGCTTGTCGGAGAGAGCCTTTAACACAGGGTGATTCGTCCCTTCCTTTTGATCTGCGGGACGCTCATGGCAGGTCATGCACATGCTGGATTGTACGTTAGGCACCCTTAGAAAGATTGGAGATTCTGACTCCTGCCAGGATAATCCATGAGCACTATGACAAGTGCCACAATAGACATTTCCATCATCGTTCAGTGGAAACACCGTTTTCCCATCTTGCTCAGGCAGCACGACCTTATCCGAGGGCTTCATACCAACTGGATGATTGTGCCGTCCATCCAGCCACAGCGGCCTCGAATCAAGGGTAAAACCGTCGTGACAAGAAAAGCACATCTTTTCAGTACTCACGACATCCTGTTTGCCGGACTTTTCAACAGGCCGCGGCTCATAGGGTATTAGGGTGGCGACATCCTCCCGCTTGAAGTCAGACATCCAAGCGACATGGCAGGTAGCACACTCTCGTTTACTTGCAACAACTCTTGCAGCATCTGCATAGCTGGATAGCATACTGAGAATTGCCAAGACGGCTAATGATCTGAGAATCAGTCCGCGATGATTCAGAGAGTGTATTTGCGACCGTTTACTCATAAATGTTACCGCACGAGTTCTAATACCGTGACTTTATTGGCAAGCATTTCTGCAATATAGAGGCGTCCATCGTTATCGAGTGCCAAACCAGCCGGTGTTGTAAAATGGGCAAATTCTCCGTTTTCACCTAAGACGGCTTGGAAACGCGTATCATCGGTGAACAATTGTACAACGCCTAGATAGCTGTCACTGACCGCAATCAATCCTTGATCATTGACGGCAACCCCCTTTGGCCTGAACAGATGCCCAGGTGTAACCCCCCATGAGCTGATTGTGATTAATGGTTTCCCAGTATCTCGATAAACCTGTATTCTAGAGTTGAAAACATCGACGATGTAGACGTTGTTATCCTTCCCTACCGTGATGGTTGCAGGAAACCTAAACTCTCCTAAATTACTTCCCGGTTTTCCCCAAATTTGCTCGGCTTCCCCCTTACCGGCACCTTCTCCGTATACCAGGATTTGATGAAAAGGTTTTGTCGCAGTGACGAAAATGTGTTTACCTCCTTTGTCAACTGCCACATCAACCGGTGTGACTGGGCGCTCTCCACTTTTCGTAGGAATCGTCGTGATATATTTACCGTTTTCATCGAAGATCTGTATCCGTTTATTACCTCGATCGGCAACCAGTACACTCCCGTCCGTTGCAGTGGCTATACCCACTGGAGCGATTAACTGGCCTTCACCTTCACCGGAGCTCCCGAAAGCAAAGAGATATTTTCCCTCCTTGGAATAACTGAGAATCCGATTGTTTCCACTGTCGACGACATAGATTCTCAGTTATTCCAAGGAGGGAAAATATCTCTTTGCTTTCGGGAGCTCCGGTGAAGGTGAAGGCCAGTTAATCGCTCCAGTGGGTATAGCCACTGCAACGGACGGGAGTGTA
>JASJBU010000205.1 GCA_030066355.1 Gammaproteobacteria bacterium
TCAGGCGCACACCGTTGCGGGCCAGGGCGATGATCACCGCATGATAACGGGAGCGGAATTGCCCCTCCCGCACCGTTTTGCCAAGCAACGGATGGGTATTGGAGACCACCGCTTCAAGGAAGCAGCGCTCCCGTCTGGTGGGGTAGAGCTTGAATACCTGGTCTGTGGCGGGAACCAGGCCGCGAATCTGCTGTAGATCCACCACCGAGTCCCGCACCCCGGCGAAGATCAGACGGTCATTGGCCTGCAGTCGCTCCTGAGAGGAGACGGCAGGCAGGGTGTGGCCATTGCGGTCGATCTCCACCAAAAAGAGTCCGGGTAACTGGCGCAGCCCCGCCTCTTCTATTCCCTTGCCCACCAGTGGGCTGCCGGATTCCACCAGCATTTCCACAGTGAACTCCCGAACATTCTCCAGATCCTCCCGCACCGGCGGCCGGAATGGCAGCAGCCAGTTGCCCGTCAACAAGACAAACAGAAAAACCGCCACCGCGACCGGGAGGCCGAGCCAGGCCAACTCGAACAGGGCAAAACTCTGACTCTCAGTATTGCTGATCAGCATGCCGTTGACCACCAGATTGGTGCTGGTGCCGATCAGGGTGCAGGTCCCCCCGGCGATACTCGCATAGCTGAGGGGGATCAGCAGATGGGAGAGGGAGAGCTGGTGACGCCGCGCCCAATCCTGTACCGCGGGAATGAAGATGGCCACTACCGGCGTGTTGTTGAGGAAGGCACTCAACCCGGCCACCGGTAGCATGAGTCGCAGCTGTGCGTGCCACAGGGCCTTCGGCCTGCCCAACAGGTGGTGAACGATCCAGCCCACCGCGCCGGTTTCGGTCAGGCCGCTGACTACCACGTACAGCACCGCCACCGTGAGCATACCCTCGTTGGAGAAACCGGCGAGGGCCTCCTGAGGGGTCAGAATGCCGGTCAGCAGAATCAGGCTGAGCCCGGCGGTGGTGATGATGTCGGGCGAGACCCGGGTGATGGCCAGCATGCCGAAGCATAAGACCACCACCCCGAGACTAAAAACGGCCTCCCACCCCATCTGCGTTAACCACTCATAAAACCGTACAAAGTCTGAATCTCATCCGCCCAGCGGGACTCGTCGATGGTCTCCAACACCAGCGGCATGCCGTCGAAGCGCTCATCCTGCATAATATAGCGGAAAACCGGCCAGCCCAGCTTGCCCAGACCGAGGCTCTGATGTCGGTCGACGCGGGCACCCAGGTCGGGCTTGCTGTCGTTGAGATGCATGCCGCGCAGATAGTCGAAACCGACCACCCGGTCGAATTCGGCGAAGCTGGCGTCACAGGCCTCTGGGGTTTGCAGATCGTAGCCGGCCACGAAGGTATGGCAGGTATCGAGGCAGACACCGACACGGCGCTTGTCATCGACCTCCTCGATAATCCGCACCAAGTGCTCGAAGCGGTAGCCCAGGGTGCTGCCCTGCCCCGCGGTATTCTCGATCACTGCTGTCACGCCCCGAGTTCGTTGCAGGGCCAGGTTGATCGACTCGGCGACCCGCTTCATGGCCTCCTCCTCGCTGATCTTGCGCAGGGTCGCCCCCGGATGGAAGTTGAGCAGCCGCAGTCCCAGTCGTTCACAACGCCGCATCTCCTCCAGGAAGGCATCGCGGGACTTTTCCAATCCACGCACTTCCGGATGACAGAGATTGATCAGATAGCTGTCATGGGGCAGCACATGCTCCGGCGCGATATCGACTTGCCGCAGATTCTCCTGAAACGCTTCGACTACTTCACCGGTCAGCGGTTTGGCGCGCCACTGGCGCTGGTTCTTGGTGAACAGGGCAAAGGCCCGGGCACCGATCGCCGCCGCGTTGAGGGGCGCGTTCTGCACGCCGCCTGATGCACTGACATGGGCTCCGACATACTTCATATTGATCCTTCTGCTTTTGAGAACGGGATGCTCTATTGCTCCAGCATCAGTAGCTTCAGCGCCAATAGCACGAACACCAGGCCGGCCAGACGATTCAAGTTGCGCTGCGCCTGATCTGAACCTGTGAGCCAGCGGCCGATCTGGCCGGCGACGATCGCTACGCCACCGAACACCAGCAGGGTTGCAATGATGAAGATGCCGCCCAGGAAGATCATCTGCAGACTGAGTTGTCCTGCCGACGGGTTGGTGAACTGAGGGAGAAAGGCGAGAAAGAACAGCGACACCTTGGGATTGGTGACGTTCATGATGATCCCGCGTCGATAGAGCTGCCCCATCTCCAATGGAAACATACCGTGTACGCCTATCTCCTGCTCCTGACTGCGTAAGGCCTGCCAGGCGAGATACAGCAGATAGCCGGCTCCCAGGAGCTTCAACAGGGTGAACGCGAGGATCGAGGTCTGAAAAAGCACCGCCACACCCAATGCCACCAAGGTGGTATGCAGGATCAGCCCGGTGGCGAGTCCCAGGGTCACCATCAGACCGGCCAGCCTGCCGTGCAGCATACCCTGGGTCAACACAAAGATATTGTCGGGCCCGGGGGCGATCGCCAGCAACAGGGAGGCAAAAAAGAAGGTGGTGATTGTCTGAATCGAAAACATCTAGCGCCTGACTGGCTCATTCATCCTACGCATCGAATCTTAACCCGACTCTGGTAAAATCTCGCCCTTTCCCATCGGTTCTGGATAAAAGACATGGCTGACAACCCACTCGCCGGCGCGGGCTATCTGATCCGCGGCCTCAAACTGATCGGCAAACCCGGCCTGCGGCCGTTCGTGCTCATCCCACTGCTGGTCAACATCCTGGTCTTCAGCCTGCTGATCTGGCTCGGCATCGACCAGTTCGAGGGGCTGATGGACCGGTTCCTGCCCAGTGATGAGAGCTGGCTCGCCTGGCTGCGCTGGCTGCTCTGGCCGCTGTTCGCCATCGCCATTCTGTTGATCGTCTTCTTCTCCTTTACGGTCATCGCCAATCTCATCGCCTCGCCCTTCAACGGCCTGCTGGCGGAGAAGGTGGAACTCTATCTGGGGGGCAGGCTGCCGCAGCAGACCGGCGGTCTCACACAACTGATGAAGGATATCCTGCCATCCATACTGTCGGAACTGCGTAAGCTGATCTATTTCGCGATCCGCGCCCTGCCACTACTGATCCTGTTTTTGATCCCGGGTCTCAATATCTTCGCACCCATCCTGTGGCTCGCCTTCAGCGCCTGGTTCCTGGCCCTGGAGTACGGGGACTATCCGATGGCCAATCACGGACTGGCGTTCAAGGAGCAGCATCGTAGGCTAAAACAGGTGCGCCTCAGCGCCATGGCCTTCGGTGGCGGCCTGACCCTCATGATGATGGTGCCGATCCTGAACTTCGTCGCCATGCCCGCAGCGGTGGCGGGCGCCACGGTCTTCTGGAGAGAGCGGCTCAGGAATATCTCTGCGTAGTTTATCAAGGCTACTTAATATAACCAGAGAGGACACAGAGACTGTAAATTTATCCTACCGACCGATTCATTTTGGGCTGGTACTGCTATTCTGATCCCGTCAGGACAACCATCAGGTCCTATGCAAAGTGTCTTCCTCTGGGGTTAAAACAAAAAGATCAGATCAATCCTCTACTGGATGAATCGACTGAGGCGCTCCACACCTTCCTGCAGTTTTCCAATCTCGGTGGTATAGGCGAAGCGCAGATGGGATTCGGGTTCATGAAAACCGAAGTCCCGGCCCGGAGTCACCGCCACCCCAGCCTCTTCCAGCAGGGTCTGGGCGAACCGGTAACTGTCTTCGGTGATTCCCTGGCAGTCGGCATAGAGGTAGAAGGCCCCCTGGGGAGTCACCGGGATATCGAAACCCAACGACCGCAACTCGGGCAGCAGAAAATCCCGGCGTTGCTTGAATTCCAGACGGCGGGCTTCGAGGATCTCCATCACCTGGGGGGAGAAGGCATGTAACGCCGCGTGTTGAGAGAGGGTTGGTGCGGAAAGAAAGATGTTTTGCGCCAGACGATCGACAGGATCGACGAAAGGCTCCGGGGCCACCAACCAGCCGAGGCGCCAACCGGTCATGCCGAAATATTTCGAAAAGCTGTTGATCACGAAGATATCGTCAGCGATTGCCAGGGCGGTACTCGGCGTGGCGTCATAAACCAATCCCTGGTAGATCTCGTCGACGATCAACACTCCGCCGAGACGCCGTACCACCGCGTGCAGAGCGCGCAACTCTTCAGCAGACAGCATCGTCCCCGTGGGGTTTGCCGGACTGGCCACCAGGACCGCCTTGCTCTCTTCACCCCAGGCCTGCTCAACGAGTTCGGCAGACAGTTGATAGCCGGTTTCCGCCCCGACCGGGATCAGTTGGGGCTTGCCATCGACCAGCTCCACGAAGTGGCGGTTACAGGGATAGCCCGGATCGGCCATCAACACCCCTTCCCCCGGGTTGATCAGGACGCTCATGACCAGTTGCAGGGCGCCGGATGAACCGGGCGTGACCACCACCCGGGAGGCGGATACCTGCTGTCCATAGGCACGGGCATAGTGTGCGGCGATCGCCTCGCGGAGCTCGGGTATGCCCCTGGCGGGCGTATAGTGGGTCCGGCCTGCCGCCAGCGCCACCTGGCCCGCCGCGATAATCGGCTGAGGGGTGGCGAAATCGGGCTCTCCCACCTCCATATGGATAATGGAGCGGCCTGCCGCCTCGAGCTTGCGCGCCCTGGCCAACAGGTCCATGACGAAGAACGGCTGGATGCGTGACATGCGCTCGGCGACTGAAATCATCTCAAAATCCACCATGCAGGGATTCAATCAGGGCCAGATCGACAAGTTGCTTGCCGCCCGCATTGCCGTCGATGACCTTGAACGGCTCCTGTGTTTCGCCGAGTCGGTCGACCACCAGGCTCGCCCCGTTGAAGTCATGGTCCACCGTGTAGGCGTTGGTGGTCACCAGGATGGTGCGGATCCCCGCGTCATAGGCCGACTTCACCCCATTCTCGGAATCCTCGAAGGCGACGCACTGCTCGGGAGTCAGCTGCATCTGCTGCATGGCCCAGGTGTAGATATCCGGCGCCGGCTTCTTGGCCGGTACGATATCACCGGCGGCAATCACCTCAAACCAGCTCTCGGCTGCCGGTTCCAAGCTGTGCTGCAGCAGGGCACTGACGTTCGCCGGGGTCGTGGTGGTTGCGATCGCCAGACGCAGTCCTTTGTGCCGCGCCTCCTGCAACAGTCGCTTGACCCCGTTGCGCATGGGAATCGCTCCTTCCGCCAGCATCCGGGTGTAGTGAGCTGTCTTGCGCCGATGCAAATCAGCGATAAAACCGTCCAGGTCTGCCGGCCGCTCGAACGCCTGATTGAAGACATCCAGATAATGGCGGATGCGTTCCTTGCCGCCGGTGACTGCCAACAACTCACCATAGAGCTCAACCGACCATTCCCAGTCCAGCCCTATCTCCTGGAAGGCCTGATTGAAGGAGACCCGGTGGCCGTCCTTCTCCGTATCCGCCAAAGTGCCATCTACATCAAAGATCAACGCCTCTAAACTTGCCATCTTTACTAGTCCAAGCAACTACCCAATGGGCGTTAGCTTAACCAAAGCCGGAAGACTAGGCCATCCGCCGACACCCGGCAAACAGGAATTGGATCGGAGTTGACCCGGAGCAAGATAAAAATCCGATTCTGGACGATAATTAACGATGCACGGAGAGCCAGCTATAATAGTTGGGATTTATTGTCTCATCCAAACCTTTCTGGTATAGATAGGCGCCTTTATAAAAAATGAGGTATGCAGGAGTCGTTGAATGGCCCAAAATAACGCCACAAATCTGGAAGCAGGACCCTTTGGTTTCCAGCCCTATGAACCCGAAGAGGGTGAAGAGTACATGAGTGATAAGATGGAGGAACATTTCCGTCAGATCCTGCAGGCGTGGAAGGACGACCTGATGCAAGAGGTGGATCGTACCGTCTCTCACATGCAGGATGAAGCCGCCAACTTCCCCGACCCGAATGACCGGGCCACCCAGGAATCCGAGTTCAGCCTGGAGCTGCGCACCCGGGACCGGGAGCGCAAACTGATCAAGAAGATCGAATCGACCCTCAACATGATCGACGAACACGAATACGGTTATTGCGAGTCCTGCGGCGTGGAAATTGGCATCCGGCGCCTCGAGGCCCGTCCGACCGCCTCCCAGTGCATCGATTGCAAGACCCTCGATGAGATTCGCGAAAAACAGATGAGCTAGCAGATCGCCCCTGATTTCCTGAAAAAAAACCGGCGGTTGCCGGTTTTTTCACCTTACCCCCTTGGCCTCTGACACATCCCTGCCCTACCGGGGCCGATTTGCCCCCTCCCCCACTGGAGCGCTCCATTTCGGCTCCCTGGTCTCCGCCGTCGGCAGCTACCTTGACGCCCGCTACCACCAGGGCGAATGGCTGCTGCGCATGGAGGATCTGGATCGAACCCGGGAGGTGAAGGGCGCCGCAGATCAGATACTCCGCACCCTCGATGGCTTGGGTTTCGAGTGGGATGGTGAAGTGGTCTACCAGAGCCGGCTCACCGAACGCTACGCGGAGGCCCTGTACCAGCTGCAAAAGCAAGACCTCGCCTACCCCTGCGCCTGCACCCGGAAAGAGATCAACCTGGCCGCCCGCCAAGGCATAGAGGGTCCGGTCTACCCTGGCACCTGCAGCCGTCGACTCGTGGCGGGCCGCCGGGCACGCAGTATCCGCTTGCGCACCTTCGATACGGAAGTGACATCGGAGGACCGAATCCAGGGCCTGCTGATCCAGAATCTGGCTCGGGATGTCGGGGATTTCGTGATCCGCCGGGCCGACGGCTACCACGCCTACCAACTGGCAGTGGTGGTGGACGATGGCTGGCAGGGGATCAATCAGGTGGTACGGGGTGCCGACCTGCTGCTCTCCACACCCCGCCAACAGCATCTACAGCGGCTGCTGGGCCTAATGGTGCCGGACTATGCCCATCTACCCCTGGCAGTGGACGAGCAACAGAGAAAACTGAGCAAACAGCACCGGGACGCGCCACTGGAGGCGCAGCATCCCATGCGCGCCTTGCTGCAGGCCCTGCAGCATCTGGGACAGCCCCTGCCGCCGCAAACACCCACTGGTCTGGAGGATTTTTGGCGCTGGGACATCGATCACTGGTCCGCCGAGCGGATCCCGAAAACCCTCA
>JASJBU010000206.1 GCA_030066355.1 Gammaproteobacteria bacterium
AAAGGCAGGATCAGCTGATCCTGCCTTTTTTTCTCCGATGCATAGCCATGGCAACTGAATAACTTTGAACAATGTTATGCGAAGAATCAGCGTCCTGACAGCGGTCGTTGGACTGACACTCTCCGCTTGTGCGACCGATGACCCGGATGCCCAGGCCAAGACCGGCGCGTTGGTCGGCAGCTTGGCCGGTGCCGCGGCGAGCCATCAATTGGAAGACGATGACAAAGCCGAGCTGATCGGCGCTGCGGCAGGTGCATTGGCCGGGGCCATGGTCGGCAGCTACATGGACAAACAGCAGCAAGAGCTTGAACAGAGTCTGTTGGAAGAGCAGCGCAAGCGGCAGGTGGAGATCGAAAGGCTTGAAGACGATACCTTGAAACTCTATCTGCAGAACGAGGTCTTTTTCGATTTTGACAGTGCAGTCATCAAAGACCCGGCCGAACCCATCTTGCATAAAGTGGCGAAGCACCTCATCCAATACACTCAAACGGCCGTGCATGTCATCGGTCATACCGATTCGGTGGGTGCCCGGGAGTACAATCTCCATCTGTCCGAGCGGCGCGCCAGCAGTGTGGCGACGCAGCTGAATCGGCAAGGTGTAACCGCCACACGCATCCGCATCGAGGGCAGGGGCGAGAATGAACCCCGGGACTCTGCCACGACCGAGGCGGCGAAACATCGCAACCGTCGGGTCGAGATCTTCGTGCGTCCGATCGTCGAGGGGAAAGAGGATCTGGCCTATGAATCCCCTAGATACTGATGACCTTCACCGGTGAATCAGCATTCACCTATCACTGCCTTCGCGAATCTCACCCCGGAACAGATCCTGGATGCGGTGGAAGGGAAAGGCGTCCTCTGCGATGGACGTATCCTGGCCCTCAACAGCTACGAAAACCGGGTCTACCAGGTCGGGCTGGAGGAGGGACCACCGCTGGTGGCGAAATTCTACCGGCCGGAGCGCTGGAGCGATGCGGCGATCGTCGAGGAGCATCGGTTCACTCTCGCCCTGGCCGCGCAGGAGATCCCGGTCATTCCCCCCTGGGTGGACGAATCCGGCGTCAGTCTGCATACGCATGGGCCATACCGATTCGCCCTCTACCCTTGTCGTGGCGGTCGGGCACCGGAACTGGACAATCCGGATCATCTGGAACAGTTGGGGCGCTTCATCGGCCGTATCCATCTGTTGGGTGCGGCCAAGTCTTTCGAACATCGACCCAGTGTAGACATCGAGAGCTATGCCGTCCGGCCCCGCCGTTTTCTCCTGGAGCACGATTTTATACCCGGACATCTGATCGAGGCCTATGCCAGCCTGACCCAAGACCTCATCAAACAGGTCCGAGCCTGCTTCGAGAGGGCCGGCAGGCTGCGCATGATCCGCCTGCATGGGGATTGCCATCCGGGCAACATCCTCTGGACAGAGCACGGAGCCCACATCGTCGATTTCGACGACGCCAGAATGGGCCCGGCGGTACAGGATCTCTGGATGTTTCTCTCCGGTGAGCGCAACTACATGACTGCACGTCTTGCCGATCTGTTGGAAGGCTATACGCGATTTTACAATTTCAATCCCGCCGAATTACACCTTGTCGAGGCCCTGCGTACCTTGCGGCTGATCCACTATGCGGCATGGATCGCCTCCCGCTGGGATGATCCGGCTTTCCCGTTGGCCTTTCCCTGGTTCGATAGCCTGGGTTACTGGGAGGAACATGTCCTGACCCTGCGGGAACAGGCCGCCTTGCTCGATGAACCCCCGCTGTCCTGGAATTGATCCAGCTGGCTATCTGCATTGAATCAAGAAACAATGACCGGAATCTATGGTGCTGTTTCCTCAGCCGCAGTAAACTTCGCAACACGAGTGGAATGTGACAGAGACGAGTATGACAACCATCAAAAAATTGAACAGTGAATTTGCCATTCAGGAGCAACTCAAAATCGTCGAAGGACAGGGAGGCTTCCCGTTCATCGAGATCGATAATGGCAAGGCAAGCGCGCTGATCTCCGTATACGCGGGGCAGGTGCTCTCATTCCGACCGGTCAACGAACCCGAAGACCTGCTGTTTCTCAGTGGCCAGGCATACTATCAGGAAGGCAAGGCCATCAAAGGCGGTGTGCCCATTTGTTGGCCATGGTTCGGTCCTGATCCTGAGGGGCAGGGGCGTCCCGGTCATGGTTTCGTACGAAACCGTACCTGGAGCCTGTCCTCCACCGAAGCGACCCCCGAGGGTGAGACCAAAGTCGTCCTCAAACTGAAGGATGATGACGATACCCATGAGATCTGGCCCCGCGCCTTTAATCTTTTGTTGGAAATCACCGTCGGCCATGATCTGACCCTCGCCTTGATTACCCGCAATACCGGTGAGAACTCTTTCGCGATTACCCAGGCGTTTCACACCTACTTCAAGGTGGGTGACATCGACGGCGTCAAGGTGCTGGGGCTGGAGAACCTCCGCTATCTGGACAAGGTCGACAACGGAGAGGAGAAGATTCAGTCAGGTGAAGTGACGCTTACCGCAGAGGTGGATCGGATATACAACGACGTGGAAAGCGACCTGACAATAGTCGATCAGGCACTGGCCAGGCGGATCATCATCCGGTCGATCAGCAGCCGCACCGCCGTGGTCTGGAATCCATGGGTCACTATCGCCAAGCAAATGGCTGACCTGGGCGATGAGGACTATAAAAACCTCATCTGCGTGGAAACCGCCAATGCTGCTGAAGAAGTGGTGGAGATCCCTTCGGGAGGAGAAGGTCGGTTGATCGCCCGCTACAGCATCGAGCGAGATCAGTAGTTGCACTGACCCCACTCGGCACGCGTTCTTGCCAAAGCGTCGAGTGGATTGGTCTTACAGGTCCGCAGAAAAAACCGCTCCATTGATTGCCTGCTCGGGTTGATCAAGGCCCTTGCGGGCGCAGTCGCCTTTTCGTCAAGGTTTGTCGAACTCGTTCGGGTCTAACCTCACAGGTCTTGTGAATTCACCAAGGCAAGATTCATGTATCGGGCGAAAACGCCCGCAAGATGTCGGATGGTTGGTTCACCAGAACGCTCTGCAGTCCCAGAGCACGGGCCCCTTCGATGTTCTCCAGGGTATCATCGAAAAACATCATTGACTCGAAGTCTGTGCCGATTCTCCGGGCAATCGCTGCGAATGCAGCCTGTTCGGGTTTTCGAACACCCAGGCTGGACGAGACGAAGACATCGGTAAAGAGCTCGAGAGTCTGGGGATAGCTTGATCACCAGGCCGATTCGTGAGTAGGGTTTGAGTTTGTGAGTAGGTAAACCGGTATGTCCCTGCTCAATACAGATATCAGCTTAACGGTTTCCTCGATCTCACCCACAAACAGGGCGTTCCATCCTTTGATGAATGCCTGATCATCACCGGAGAATTCCAGTTTTCGCTTGAGACCGGCGAAATAGGCTTGCGATGACAGTGCTCCGGTTTCATGTTGTTTGTAGGCCGAATCCATTTGAAAGCGTCTTCGAATCTCACCGCATGAGAGAGATGAATCTGCTGCCCAGCTCGAATACATCCTTTCCCAGTCCAGGCGAAGCACCACTCCGCCTAAATCGAATAGCAGTGCTTGTATGTGGCGTGGAATGTTCATAACGGTACTGAGCCGGTCTTTGGCGCCTTGTATTCGGTTTCTACCGGCCTGTCTGACTGTTGATAATCCGGTGGGCCTGGTTCAACCCACAAGCTATTCCTCAGAATGCCAGTTTGTCTTTATATGAGATTGTGAAATTGCTCAAACTATGAGTTTTCCGGGGTTTTAACCTCGATATTAATCGAATAACATCCAGCGTGGACAATAATACAAGGGAAGACATGAGAATTTACCCGAGTGTCAGACTCGTCGTTCTTTCATTTTTACTGGTGAGCCCCATCAATGCTGTCCCGCCGCAAAGACTGATCATTCAGTTTGAAAACCCCTTAACCACCGAGCAACAGCAAGCGCTTTATCAGAAAATCGAGACGACTCTCGGCAGGCAGATCACTGTGTCACCCCACAGTACCAACCAACGATGGATTGTATCGATAGCCCCTGAGCTCGACGCAACAGCGCTTGAATCCGCTGCCGAATCATTGAACAAAATCGATCAGATTCAATATGCTGAACCTGATCAGTTACTGAAGCCCTTAACCCAATGAGTGGAGGTGTTGATAGCTGGAAAGTTCGAAGTCTACAGCATGTCAATGATTGACGCATGCCGATCCCGTGAATTTTAAAATTACTATAACGATAAAGTAGGACTTAACTGCCGCATTCAAGCCGATCCAGTCGGTTCGAATGGGTGGTTTCGTTGTCAATCCGTCTTATACGCAACTCTGTGCAGACTTTGCACGATTCATTCGGTCTCCAATGATTCCGGTGACGGGGATGTTGCGTCTGTGTTTCAACCGTTCGCATGGGTTTTCTAACATCAAGCTATGCACAAGGCGGTATCGAGATGTTTGTCCAGGTGTCAAACATGAATTGAAGAATGTGGGAATCTATTTTTATAAAACCATAGTTCCTTACCTGTTAAGAAGGATGATTAACTGTGAATGAAATGAGTTATCTAAAACATCGCGGCTGTGCAATAAAAGTATTAGTCGCTTCTCTCATCTATTGCTCACTTTCTGCACCGATCATGGCCGGTCAGAGTGAAGCCATGGCTTTTGCTTCGATCTCAGCGCAGCCTGTCGAAGAAGAGACGGATCGAATCATTGTGAAATATTCGAATGAATCAACCATGGGTGCTGCTTTCAGCATGCCAGACGCACAGGTCCGTGCGCTATCTCAGCGAGTGGGAATGGGGCTGCGCCATGTCAGGCGCTTGGCAAATGGTGCTCATTTGATGAAACTTCAAAGCAAGCAGTCTGCTAACAGGATGCAAGCGATGATCACCAGGCTCAATGCAGATCCGCATGTGGAATATGCCGAGCCTGATAGGAAAATGTATCCGCTGGCGGTTCCCAATGACTCCCGGTATAACGAGCAATGGCATTATTACGAAGCAACCGGTGGTCTCAATCTGCCGAATGCCTGGGATAGTGCGCAGGGGACAGGGGTCGTGGTTGCGGTTATCGATACGGGTTACCTGCCACATGCCGATCTCGTGGCCAATATCCTACCGGGTTACGACATGATCTCCGACGCGACCATAGCTCAAGACGGTGACGGTCGTGATGCTGATGCCACCGACAACGGTGATTGGGCACCGGCGAATGCCTGTTACTTCGGATCTCCCGCTATGGATAGTAGTTGGCACGGGACTCATGTGGCCGGAACGGTTGCCGCGGTTACCAATAACGGCAGCGGTGTAGCCGGTGTCGCCTATGATGCCAAAGTGCTGCCGGTTCGTGTGCTTGGTCGATGCGGTGGCTACACCTCAGATATCGCAGACGGTATGATTTGGGCCGCTGGTGGTGCAGTCAGCGGTGTACCTGCCAATCCGAATCCGGCCCAGGTCTTGAATCTCAGCCTGGGTGGCACTGGAACCTGCAGCACCACGACGCAGAATGCCATCAACACCGCGCGCAGTCTGGGCGCCACGGTTGTGGTTGCCGCAGGTAATTCAAATGCGGATGCCAACAACTCGAATCCCGCCAACTGCAATGGCGTGGTGGCGGTGGCCGCCACTGACCGCACCGGCGGTCGTGCCTACTACTCTAACTATGGACCGGTCGTCGATGTCGCCGCCCCAGGTGGTGATGTCGCGACGGAAGCCGCGAATGGCATCCTGTCGACTCTGAATACCGGGACTACGACTCCAGTGTCTGACAGTTATGCCTTCTACCAAGGCACCAGTATGGCCACGCCGCATGTCGCAGGCGCCGCCGCTCTGATGTATGAGGTCGATCCCGCCATTACGCCTGACCAGGTGGAATCCACCCTGAAGGCGACAACGCGGGCTTTTCCTGCGACCTGTAACCAGTGCGGCGCAGGTATCGTCGATGCGACGGCGGCGGTCGAGGCGGCAAGTGGAGTCACGCTCCCACCGCCGCCACCCGCCGATAATGTATTGGAGAATGGTGTGCACGTGACCAACCTGGCAGCCGGAGTCGGGCAATCGTTAAGCTTTACCATGGATGTACCGGAAGGTATGACGAGCCTGAGCTTCTCGATCAGCGGTGGTACCGGTGATGCCGATCTGTATGTGAATTTTGGTTCGGCTCCGACGCTGAGTTCATACGATTGCCGTCCCTATCTCAATGGTAATGCAGAAACCTGTACGATCAGTAATGTCCAGGCCGGCACGTATTATGTGATGGTCCAGGCTTACAGTGCATTTTCCGGGGTGACTTTGGTTGGTAATTATGAGGCAGCACCGGTTGCCACGGGAGATGGTTTCACTGAAACCAACCTCTCAGCAAGCCGGGGTCAGTGGTTACACTTCACACTGGATGTGCCTTCAGCTATGTCGGCAATGAACGTTAAGATGAGTGGAGGTACCGGAGATGCGGACCTGTATGTCAATTACGGTGCTACGCCGACGACCAGAAGTTACGATTGTCGTCCCTACCTCAATGGCAACAATGAATCCTGTAGTTTTACCAATCCACCAGCAGGCCGCTGGTACATCAGTATCAGGGCTTACCGTAGTTTCTCCGAAGTCACCTTGGATGCCCGATATACCCCGTAGATTCTGTTGATCGGAAATTCAAGGGCAGATCGGTTGTGCGAGGTATACCGGTCTGCTCTTGTTCCGATCTATGGATATCAAACACCTCCCGGATGGGATGAGTGTTTTCTTTGACAGAGGATGTTTGTGTGCGGTTGCATTGGACTTGTGCGATTCAATGGCCTGTAGTTTTTGAAAAGACATTAATAACCACGACACCAGCCACGATTAGACCCATACCAAGAATCGCAGGTATGTCTGGTATCTGTTCGAACATTATCGCAGCCACTAAAGTGACTAATACAATTCCAACGCCTGACCATATGGCGTAAGCGATTCCCACGGGTATCGTTTTGAGTACAAGCGATAGGAAGTAAAACGCAGCACCGTAACCTATCACGACAATGATACTGGGGCCGAGCTTTGTGAATTCTTCAGACGCTTTTAATGCATTGGTCGCGATGACTTCCGCAACTATAGCTATTCCAAGATAAAGATATCCCATAACTTTTCCACCTACA
>JASJBU010000033.1 GCA_030066355.1 Gammaproteobacteria bacterium
CCATGCGCCAGATGCTCGAAGCTGGCGTGCATTTCGGGCATCAGACCCGCTACTGGAACCCCAAGATGGGTTCGTTCATTTTCGGCCACCGCAACAAGATCCACATTGTCAACCTGGAAAAAACCCTTCCGCTCTTCAAGGATGCAATGAACTTCGTCGGTTCGCTCTCCGCCAACGGCGGCAAGATCCTCTTCGTGGGTACCAAACGGGCCGCTCAGGGAGCCGTTCGTGAAGAGGCGGATCGTTGTGGTATGCCCTACGTCAACCACCGGTGGCTGGGTGGTATGTTGACCAATTTCAAGACCATCAAACAATCCATCAAGCGCCTGAAGGATCTTGAAGCGATGTTCGAAGATGGCAGCGTTGAGCAACGCTTCAACAAGAAAGAGGCATTGGGCCTGAAACGTGAGCTCGAAAAACTGGAACGCAGTCTTGGTGGTATCAAGAACATGGCGGGTCTGCCGGATGCGCTGTTTGTCATCGATGTGGGGCACGAAAACATTGCGGTTGCTGAGGCGCGCAAGCTGGGGATTCCGGTGATCGGTGTGGTCGATACGAACAACAGCCCTGATAACATCGATTATGTCATCCCAGGCAACGACGACGCGATTCGTGCCATTCAGCTGTATGCACAAGGTGCCTCGGCGGCTATCCTGGAAGGTCGGGCGAGTGCCGCCCATGTGGCTGCCTCGACTGGTGCAGAAGAGGAATTCGTAGAGGTTTCTGAAGACGGCTCCTAATTAGGAACAGTCAATCTGGGAATCAGTAAGGCTGGGGCACATGAGTTACACCAACCCCGGCCTCTTTTCATTTACAGACAGATAAAGGTAGGCAATTCATGGCGATTACAGCCTCTCTGGTTAAGGAACTGCGCGAACGTACAGGCGCAGGCATGATGGAGTGCAAAAAGGCACTGGTCGAGACCGATGGTGATATTGACGCTGCGATTGAACAGATGCGTAAGTCGGGGCAGGCCAAGGCCGCTAAAAAAGCCGGCCGAACTGCAGCGGAAGGTGTGATTGTGCTCAGTTTCAATGAGGACAATAGTGAAGCAGCGATGGTTGAGGTCAATTGTGAAACTGATTTCGTCGGCAAGGACGATAATTTCACCTCTTTTGCCGCTGCGGTGGCCGAGAAGGTCCTCAACGGCGGAGCTGACGAGGTCGAGTCACTCATGGAACAACCCCTGCATGAAGGTGAGGACACCACGGTCAACCAGGCCCGCGAGGCATTGATCTCGAAACTGGGTGAGAATATGAATGTGCGCCGTTTCACCCGTTTTCAGGCAAGCAGCGGCAAACTCGTGAGTTACCGGCACGGCGTGAGGATCGGCGTGGTGGTCGAAGTCGAGGGTGATGACGAGGCGTTGGGCAAAGATCTGGCGATGCACATTGCGGCGACCAACCCGGTAGCGCTCTCTGCGGAACAGATGCCCCAAGATCTGCTGGATAAGGAGCGTGAAATCGTTACCGCACAAGCCAAGGAGAGCGGTAAGCCGGACAACATCATCGAGAAAATGGTGGACGGTCGGATGCGCAAATTTCTCGCAGAAAACACTCTGCTTGGACAGGCCTTCGTCAAGGATCCAGACACCACTGTTGAGAAACTGCTCAAGAGCAAAGGCGCAAGAGTCGTGCAGTATCAGCGTTTTGAAGTGGGTGAAGGAATCGAGAAGAAGAAGGAGAACTTTGCCGAAGAGGTCAGGGCTCAGGCGAAGCTGTAATTGCTGATTCTGACCAGGCACGGCCACTGAGGATCCCATGAATGCGATTTCTGCTGGCTTGCGTTGAGTGATATGCTCAATTCCGCATGAAGTGGAAACTTGGCAATAAGGCATAGGCATCGATGACGAAAGAGGTTGGATATCGAAGGGTACTGCTCAAATTGAGCGGTGAGGCCCTCATGGGGGACGGTGATTTCGGTATTGATTCTCAAATGCTCAACCGGGTGGCAGGCGAGATCCGGGACCTGGTCGGTACGGGTGTTCAGGTCGGTCTGGTCATTGGTGGAGGGAATATCTTTCGCGGTGCCGGGCTAGCCCAGGGTGGATTTGAGCGGGTTGCCGGTGACCATATGGGAATGCTGGCTACGGTGATGAACTCCCTCGCCATGCAAGACGCCCTGTCACGTGTCGGTACCGAGGCGCGTGTCTTGTCGGCATTGAGCATGCCTGATGTCTGTGAAACCTTCACCGCCCGTGACGCCAGGCGGCATCTGGATGCTGGGCGTGTAACGATCCTTGCCGCCGGCACCGGCAATCCTTACTTCACGACTGATTCCGCGGCCAGCCTGCGTGCCATAGAGATTCAGGCCCAGCTCCTGATCAAGGCCACCAAGGTCAATGGTGTCTACTCTGCCGATCCGGTAAAAGACCCAAATGCGGAGTTCTATCCACGTCTGACCTACAATCGGGCACTGGTGGAAAATCTCCAGGTGATGGATGCGACGGCGATCGTCCTGTGTCGTGACAACAATATGCCGTTGCGAATTATGAATATCAACGAACCAGGGGCGCTGATGCGCCTGATGCAGGGAGAATCTGTAGGCTCCTTGGTGGAAAAAGGCGAATAGCAGATGATTGACGATATCAAAAGTGATGCGGATACCCGGATGGGCAAGAGCGTTGAGGCCTTGAGTCACGAATTGGCCAAGGTCAGGACCGGACGGGCTCATCCCAGCCTGCTGGATCATATCCGGGTAGAATATTACGGTTCCGAGGTTCCTTTGAGCCAGGTGGCCAATATCAATGTGGAAGATGCCAGGACCCTGACAGTGACGCCTTGGGAAAAACCCATGGTGGCGGTTGTCGAGAAGGCGATTCTCACCTCCGATCTGGGGTTAAATCCTATGACCGCCGGTACGGTCATCCGGGTGCCTATGCCACCGCTCACGGAAGAGCGACGCAAGGATTTGATCCGGGTGGTGCGTCATGAAGCCGAGGGGGCGAAGGTTGCGGTGCGCAACATCCGCCGTGATGCCAACCATGATCTGAAAGATCTGGTCAAAGAAAAGATGATCTCGGAAGACGATGAAAGACGCGCGCATGAGGTCATTCAGAAGCTTACGGATCAGCATATCAAGGAAGTGGATCAGCTCCTTGAAGAGAAGGAAAAGGACCTGATGGAGATCTGATCAGGCTACCTTCAGGACGTTCAATCGGCCACCCGAAGATCTCCTGCCTTAGACATGGGTAACCAAGCATCCACTGACTCGATCAATGAGCGCCTGCCGAGGCATGTGGCGATCATTATGGACGGCAATGGTCGGTGGGCCAGAAAAAGGGGGATGCCGAGACACGCAGGACATCCTGCCGGGGTGGAAGCGGTGCGCAGGGTCATCCAACACTGTGTGGCGCGTAAGATCGAAGTTCTTACCCTATTCGCCTTCAGCAGTGAAAACTGGCGTCGGCCGAAACAAGAGGTAGGCCTTATCATGGACCTCTTTATCCGGTCACTACGCAAGGAGGCAAAACGTCTCCATCACAATGGCGTCTGCTTGAAAGTGATCGGCGAACGTGCGGCATTTTCAGAGAAACTCCAGCAGAGGATTCATGAAGTCGAGCAGCTGACGGCCGACAATACCGCATTGGTGCTTCAAGTGGCGGCCAATTATGGGGGACGCTGGGATATTCTCCAGGCCGCCAAATCCCTTGCCGTAGCGGTGGAAAAGGGGGAACTGAGCACGCATGAGATCGATGAGGCGCTACTTGCCAACAGGCTCTCTTTCGCTGGATTGCCTGACCCGGATCTGTTCATCCGCACCGGTGGTGAACACCGCTTGAGTAATTTTCTGCTCTGGCAGGCTGCCTATGCCGAACTCTATTTCAGCGATTTGCTGTGGCCTGATTTCGACGCCGCTGCTTTGGACCTGGCATTCGCCGACTACGCCAGTCGGCAGCGTCGTTTTGGCCGGACGGGCGAGCAGATCAGTGGCGAAGAGGCGGAAGCCTCTTGAGCGGCGGATGCTAAAGCATCGGATCTTTACTGCCTTGATACTTGCACCCCTGGTCCTGGGGGCCGTGCTGTTGATGCCGAGTGTCTATCTGGCCACTGTTTTAGCGGTCTTTCTGTTGCTGGGCGTCCGGGAGTGGGCGATCCTCTCCGGCCTATCGAGCGCCTATGGGCAGCTGATCTATGTCATGATTCACTGCCTGTTATTGGTAGGCGGATTCGTTCTGCTCGAACATCCTGGATGGATGCCTTGGATGCTCTCGGCCAGCCTGATTTGGTGGTTGGTGATCCTGGTTAGACTCTATAAATTCCGCCCTGACAAGTCGTTAAACGGCTTCAATCTGGCCCAGAGCATCGAAGGCATGCTGATTCTGGTGCCTTTCTGGTTATCTCTGGTGTTCATTCACAGCATCCCGCAGGGAGGGCCAATGTTGCTGGTGTTTCTCTTGCTGTTGATCTGGAGCGCTGATATCGGGGCCTATTTTGCCGGCCGGCGTTGGGGACGGATCAAACTGGCACCCAACATCAGTCCAGGTAAGACCCAAGAGGGCCTCTACGGAGCCATAGCCAGCGGGTTTTTCTGGGGGCTGGTGCTTGCCTGGTGGCAGGGATTGAGCCTAATGCAGGTTCCTGTGGCCATTCTGTTATGTGTGGTGGCCGTGCTCATGTCCGTGGCGGGTGATCTGTTTGAAAGCGTGTTGAAACGCCTGCGTGGTGTGAAAGACAGTGGCACCCTGTTGCCGGGGCATGGCGGGATGCTGGACAGGATCGATAGTCTGACCGCGGCGGCGCCTATCTTTTTACTGGGGCTGATTCTGATGGGGCAAAAGGTATGAAAGGCTTGACGGTACTGGGCTCGACAGGCTCGATTGGCATCAGCACGCTGGACGTGGTTGCCCGTCATCCTGGTCGGTACCAGGTCATGGCGCTGACTGCCAACCGGGATGTCGAGGGGCTCTTCGCTCAATGCCTCCAGTTCAATCCCAAGATTGCCGTTATGGCGGATGAGACCGCTGCTGCCGATCTGGCCAATCGGCTTTGGCGTGCAGGGAATCACACCGAGGTGTTGAGCGGGCTCGTCGGCTTGGAGGAGGCCGCCTCGATGCCGGATTCGGAATATGTCATGGCGGCTATCGTCGGGGCGGCCGGTTTGTTGCCAGCGCTTGCAGCAGTACGCGCTGGTAAGCGATTGCTGCTAGCTAACAAAGAGGCGTTGGTGGTGTCTGGACGGCTGTTCATGCAGGAGGCGGCCGCTCATGGCGCCGTGATCCTGCCCATCGACAGTGAACATAATGCCGTCTTTCAATGTATGCCCGACGATTTTACGAACGGCCTCAACGCTTGTGGTGTCAAACGGATATTATTGACGGCATCCGGTGGTCCATTTCGCACCACGAAGTTGGATGAATTGGCCCATGTCACACCGGAACAGGCATGTGACCATCCCAACTGGGAGATGGGTAAAAAGATCTCGGTGGATTCCGCGACGATGATGAACAAAGGCCTCGAGGTGATTGAGGCACATTGGCTGTTTCATGCGGAACCAGAGAATATCCAGGTGGTTTTGCATCCGCAGAGCGTCATCCATTCGATGGTGGAGTACGCAGACGGCTCGGTGCTGGCGCAGCTCGGGAATCCGGATATGCGAACACCGATCGCTCATGCACTTGCCTGGCCCGAAAGAGTCGAGTCTGGTGTTGCCAGCCTGAACCTATTCGATGTAGCCCGGCTTGATTTTGCAGAACCGGATATGCAGCGTTTCCCTTGCTTGCGACTGGCCTTTGAGGCGGTCGCCGCGGGGGGAACTGCGCCTGCCGTACTCAATGCGGCCAATGAAGTAGCGGTTGCCGCCTTCCTGGAAGGTCGCCTTGGTTTCTTGGGCATCGCAGAACTGGTGGAGAGGGTCCTCCAGAAAAATGAAGTGCAGCCGACTGAAAATCTAGAACAACTGCTTGATATCGACCACCAGGCCAGAAGGATGGCGGAACAGATGCTGGCGCAGCGGGTCTGATATGGTCTTATTGATTGATTTTTAATGCTATGGACTCGATTCTGTTTACTATTGTCTCCTTTTTGGTCGCCTTAGGCATCCTCATCGCCGTCCATGAGTTTGGTCATTTTTGGGTGGCGCGTAAACTCGGCATCAAGGTGTTGCGCTTCTCCATTGGCTTTGGCAGGCCGTTGTGGAAACGCCAGGGGCGTGTGGACGATACCGAATATGTGGTTGCTGCCATTCCTTTGGGTGGTTACGTGAAGATGTTGGATGAACGGGAAGCGCCGGTCGATTCTGCCGAGCAGCACAGGGCATTCAACAGGCAGTCGTTGCCAGTGCGCAGTGCCGTCGTCGTAGCCGGACCGTTGTTTAATTTTCTGTTTGCCATCTTCGCTTTCTGGTTGATTTATGTCACCGGTGATACGGGGCTCAAGCCTCTGGTCGGCGAGGTGAAAGAAGACTCCATCGCAGCACAGGCGGGCTTCAATCCAGGGGATCAAATCCTCTCTATCGGTGGCCAACAGACGCCGACCTGGGAAAGTGCGGTCTATGCCCTGCTGTCCGAGTCGATGACCAGGTCACCTCTGGAGATCCGAGTGAGAAGTCAGGAGGATCGGGAAGAGATCCATTGGTTGGTGGCCGAGGGATTGCAGGACATGGCCGAAGATGGAAAGCTGCTGGAGAATTTGGGGCTGACGCCGAAACGACCTCTTCTGCCGCCGGTCATCGGTGAATTGCTACCCGGAGAGCCGGCAGAGAACGCGGGTCTGATGTCTGGCGACTTGTTACTCTTCGCAGACGGTAAGGCAATCGATAGCTGGGCTGACTGGGTCAACTATGTCAGGGATCGTCCCGAACAGCCCATCAAAATCGAGATTGACAGACAGGGGTCGTTTTTGACCCTCGAATTGGTGCCATCCCGAGTGACCAGCGGCGAGCAGCAGATCGGGCGGATCGGCGCCAGCGTCTTGGTTCCGCCAGATTTGATGGACGAGTATCAGGCGGAGATACGCTATGGCGCGCTGGCGGCGGTCGGTCAGTCGTTGTACAAGACCTGGGACCTCTCTGTGCTCATGTTGCGTATGCTGGGCAAGATGTTGATTGGCGAAGTCTCGGTTAAAAACCTGAGCGGTCCGATCTCGATTGCGGATTCGGCAGGAAAATCGGCGAGTTATGGCATCACTTACTTTTTGAAATTTCTGGCGGTCGTGAGTATCAGTCTGGGCGTGTTGAATCTGTTGCCGATTCCTGTTCTAGACGGTGGGCATCTGTTCTTTTTCCTGATCGAAGCGATCAAGGGCAGTCCGTTATCGGATAAATTTGTCGAACAGGGGCAAAAGATAGGTATATTGATACTGCTTGCCATCATGAGCCTGGCATTCTATGTTGACCTGAACCGTTTTATAGGATGAACTAGCTGCATTCTTGGTGATTGTTGATAAGAATCGCCGGAATTGAAGGTGGCGAAACGCAGAGACAGCCACACACGATTATCCTACATAGTATCTAGGTCATATTGACTTGGGAGTATGCTGGACTGTTCATGTGGATGAGGATAGGAAAAATAATAATCACAGCATTTGATTTTGGTCTCTAACAATCATCGAGCAAGAGGAGTGGAGTTAGTCTCATGAGTAAAGGAGAGCTGGAGAAAGAACGCAGAACAGGCACTCAAGAGATGATCGATAAACTCTTGGTGGAAAGACAAGAAGTTCTTGTGTTGTTCTGTCGGGTTGCAGGTCTAGAACCGTATTCACACACGGAATCATTGGACCATCTACTGCAGAGTTTTTGTCAGATCCTGGTTGACTATACGGCGTTTGGTCATTTCGAAGTCTTTGGACACATCAGCGATGGCAGGGAAAGACGCAGCAGTGTGCTGAAACTTGCCAAAGCAATCTATCCGAATTACGTAGAGGCCAGCGAAGCAGCAGTGAGATTCAATGACAAGTACGACCTTTCAGAACATGCCCTGAATCTCGATAATCTGGCAGAAGATCTTTCAAAACTGGGCGAGGAGCTGGCGGGCCGCATAGAATTGGAAGATAGATTACTCGCGACCATGTTGAGCTGAGGCTCTGATCCCGCTGAGTACCTAGATATCCAGGATCTTGCTCAATTATCTTGAATTTCAGATTGTAGATCTGGTGCAGGGTATGGCCAGATGTTTACTCTTTGAAGATCATTGAGAAAAGAATTTCTGTGCTTGGGTATTTTACGCCTCCACCAGTGTTCATAAGCCTGATTGAACGTACTTCAGTCCGGGCATCCAAGCCTCGATCCCTGAGAATCAGGCATCCATAAAGTATTGTGATTCGCTTCGAAGTTGATCACAAAGTCATGTCTGAGAGAAACGTATTCTTATCTCGACTATCCGGAATCCTTATCTAAATCTATCCTATAACCAACGGGTTAACATGAATTTGTCAAAGTAAAAAATTCGGTGATTGACGCATATTGCCAGCGATGGTCGATTGCAACAGGGATCTAGGTTTCATGCTCGTATGATCGCCTCCACTTGGATGCGGTCCTTTGACAGTCGGTAAATGTAAGGATGAGGGCATGACTGTGCATCGACTACGGGACAGGACATTGTTATTTGAGAGGCGGTGATCAATGGTGGGGTCACGAGTAAGAAAATTATTTGATAAGCATCCGACAGTAACGGATTTTCTTGCCCCAATGAGGGTTCGCAGGGCACCTGTAATCCACATGCAACGATTTCAAACAGGGATAGATAATCTCCATGTCGATGTGGTCCTCAGTAAACGATTCCGGGCAGTTCTTTCCGACTTGGTGCGTATGATGGTTGTAGAAGACCTGTCAAAACAGGGTTATTCAATAGCCAGCAAGCCGTTGACGAAAGAGCATTTTGATGCGTTTCGTGATGTCTATCGAGACTTGTTGGATGGTTCCCTGCGTCAAAGCCACGGGAGTATCCCGATTACCGATTTGGTCATGTTGCTGCAATTGAGCCTGCTCAAGGTCTTGCTTGCCTGCCCAAGTCTGGTGATTAACGGTTTGCGTGAACAGTTAAACAGGGATGCTGATCTTCCTGCCAGAGGTAATGATGGCCGATCCCTGGAACTGCATGAAAGACGGGTTGCCATCGCAAAATTCGAACCGGGTGTTCTCTATCGGTCACTACGTCGATTGTTTAAGGCCGTGCAGCAGATGGAGACAGGGGAGTTGCGTAAAATTCGCAAATCCGTCATCGGTACCTCATGGGTCATACCCAGGCAGTTGCTGTTCAATCCACTGCTGCATCTACCCAACCTGTCCATCGAAGCGTATCTGATGAATCACTATCCGATCATCTGTCTGGATCGTGACCACGAGAGTTTTTTTGCCGCAACCAACGAGCTCTTTTGTGAAGTATTCACTGACTATTTGCCGGAATGGGCGCAGCCCGTCGGGAGTAGCGCCACTGCATCAGAAAAGACTGGACAGACTGAGAGTTTTCAAGTGCGTGATCGGGCATGGCGCGGTGGATTTTCAGAGTTCTTGGATGGTCACAGATTGTTGGAGCAGTCGCTGCAGGAAGAGGAATTTAAAGAGCTTCGATATTCCTGGTTGGACACTCCGAATAATATTGACTTGTTGTTTCAACAGTCGCAAGGGACGCAATGGTTTAAAGGTATAGGGGGGCGTAATGCAGGAAACGCAAGTGCCAAGCAAGATGTTGACTGGGCAGGATTCCAGAAAAAGACCGTCAATACGCTGCTTAAACGCCTCGAGAAGACAGGTATCTTAAGGCGTGCCATTGCCTCCTATCGTACCCCTCGTCTTTATCATCAGTTGCATGAACGTGTGCCGGTGCGCGATATCTACCAGTACTTGTCCGGTATCGTATCTCGTCGCAGCATGATCAAGCGTCTGAACGGGATTTCACCGAATACCGCAGATGAGTCCATCAGGGCATTGGATACTGTGGTGAACTATCTGCGGCATATCCCAACCAGCAAGCAGGAGGAGTATGCCAGTCGCTACTTACGGGATTTTTTGACATTTCGCCGGGATCTCAAGCTGGCTCATTTTGCCTATCAACAGATGAGTTACATACGACTGCTGGAGGATACTGAGAGCATCAATCTCTCAAAAGATAATGCAACTCTCTATGAATTTCGTTTGGGCAGTGAAACGGGGCGTGCTGAAGAAAAAATCAGGTCGCATGTGGTGTTGAAGGCCGACATACGCGGATCTACAGAGATTACCCATCAGCTGATGCAAAAGCGCCTCAATCCTGCAACACACTTCAGCCTCAATTTTTTCGGGCCAATTAATAAACTACTCGAGAGATTCAACACCCAAAAGGTTTTTGTGGAAGGTGATGCGCTGATTCTGACCGTGTTGGAATATACCGGAATGGCGGGTAATCAGGCACTCACGGTTGCCTATGCCTGCGGACTTGCCTGTAAGATCATATCAGTGATGGAAGCGCAAAATCAGCAAAACCGGGCCCATGGTCTGCCGAAACTGGAACTCGGCCTGGGTATATCGTTTTCTGGGGAATCACCCGCTTATCTCTATGACGACCGGCGTAAGATTATGATATCGCCGGCCATCAATCAGGCGGACAGACTCTCTTCGTGTGCCGCGGAATTGCGTAAAAATAATAGCTGGAAACGGAACAACCATCATGCTGTCGAAGTGATGCAATCCGCAGGCAAGGCGGACACAAAACAGAAACTGCTGCGATATAACGTGAATGGCATTGATCTTGATCCACCCGCCTTCGAGAAACTTCGATCCGAGATATCCATGCACAAGGTCCCTTTGTCAGATAGGTCAAATCGTTATAACCATTACTATGCCGGCCGGTTTATCGATCGCCTGGGTACTTCGCACTGGTTGGTGGTCAGGGAGGGGCCGATCAAGACGCTATCGGCTGAGGGTAGCGTTGTGGAGAGTCCCGGTGATGAGCAAGTTTTTTATGAAGTCATCACGAGCAGCGATATTATCGGCAAGGTCAAATCTAAACTGCGTTCACGTCGTAAATCAAGCGGCATGCAAAAGAGACGTATTTGAGCGCCAGCTCAAGCATCGGAGGCACCCCTGTTATTTTTGTCCATTTGATTTGCCGCCTCAATAGGTTTCAGCCACTGTTCCGGTAGGCTGATTGCGTCACCTCCCAGGCGATGGGTATAGATCAGGGTATAAGCCAATACCCGCTTCAAATACTCACGGGTTTCATGGAACGGAACAGTCTCAATCCAGATATCAGTGGCTTGCCTCTCATCGGGCAGCCATTTCAATACCCGATGCGGGCCAGCATTGTATGCGGCGGTTGCCAACACGGGGTTCTCCTGGAGTTGCCTGTAGACCTGTGTCAGGTAACTCGTACCCAATTCGATATTGATCTTCGGCTGCAACAGGTCTGTTGACTTGATGGATCCGCGTTGCACTCTTGATGCCACCTGACGTGCGGTGGCCGGCATCAACTGCATCAGACCCAAGGCACCCGCTCGGGAACGCGCATCAGTGACAAATGCACTCTCTTGCCGGAGAATTGCATAAATCCATGCGCTATCGATACCGTGGTCATTGGCGTGTTGAACGACCTGTTGTTTGTGATTGAGTGGAAAGCGTAATTCTAGATCGTTCCAATGACGTATCCGGGCCAATGTGATGATCGTTTGCGATGGCCAATCCCAGGCGGTGGCTAGTTTGGCCGCTGCCTTCAGGTCCTCAGTTGAGCGGTTCTCCAGGGTCAGATTCCACTCCTTTCGGGCTGCATGATCTCGCCCCAGAGCCTTGAGTTCCCGTGCCCGAAGCAATCCTGGTAGGGTGGCGATTCGGTTGATCTGGGTGTGTTCGATGCTTAGCGGTTGGTGTTGAAGCTGTAGATTGTTGCCAAGGCGATCGGCGGCAAGGAAACCATAATAACTGCGTTGTTTGGCCAGCTCCTTAAGGAGTGTTTCACCCTCTTTGGCCTGTCCGAGCTGAGTCAGCGCCCGTGCCTTCCAGTATTGCCAGCGTTCCTTCTGACTTTCCTCCTCCGACAGATTCTCGATGGTCAACAGGACCCGATTCCAGTCGTTGTGTTGGAGGGCAGCCTGAAACCACTTGTCGGAAAGCTTTGGATCCAGACGAAGATGGGATGGTACCAGACCATCCAATTTCTTGATCCATTTTTTATTATCGGGTTTCCGGACCAGGTAAGCCGCAAGAGTCCGGGTGACCTGCAGATGTTGCTGGTCACTAAACATAGGTTGGGCATGATTTCTTTGCCAGGTAACGAGGGCCTGAGCGATGTCCTTACGAGCCAGGCGGCGCACTGTGTGGACGATAATTTCGTCCCGCATAGGATGTGATTGTTTGGGCAGTTGGGCGATTTTCTGCGGGTTACGGTGCAGTTTGATCCAGTGTTCGACCCATGCTTGATCTCCGGAGGGTAGAAATCTTTTGAGGTAATTGGCCAGGCGGGTTTGCCGGGCCTCCATGGCCAATTCGATACGTTGCCAGACCAGATCTGTTGTCAAGTGTCCTGCGTCCATCCAGGCCTTGAAGACCGGATCGCAGGCTTTAGGTCGGGAGCGCCCGCTCAGCCAAATGGGTTTGACTTGTGGAAACGCCTGAGTCGCTTGGCCCGTTGCAATCAGCGCATGCAGACGATGGCATCTTTGTTTTACGGTTCCTCCATTCGTTGCGAAGTCAAGATAGGTGGTCCATTGCCTGCGTTTGGCGAGAAGATTGAGCCACTGACCCCGCAATTGTCTGTTGAGGGGGGTCTCCTGATGTTTATCGAGAAAAGTCTGAATGGCATCTGGTCTCTCTGTGGCGAGTCTCTGTTTAATCTCCTGGTACTCTAGATAGGGTAACAAGGGGTAATCAAACAGAGCTCCTTTGAGTCGATGATATGTTGCGACATCATCGGACCTAAGTGCCTTTTCTGCCATGAGAAAATTCGCTCTAGCTATTTCGAGCTTGTCCAGGTCAGCTGGACTTGCACTGACCAGGGTGATTGGCAGGAGGAGAACGATAGTGCGTAGTATATTGAGAAAAGACGTGCGTTTCACAATAGGCTGTCCCTGACCATCAGGATTGAT
>JASJBU010000203.1 GCA_030066355.1 Gammaproteobacteria bacterium
ATGCCGAGGATGTTCAGCAGGCTGATGAAGATGTTGAAAATGCTCAGGTACAGACCGTACGTGGCCATGATGTAATTAGTCTCACCACCGCGCACAATGCGACTCGTGTCGAAGAGGATGAAACCACTCATCACCAGGATGATGCCGCCGGAGACAGCCAGGGACAGTGCCGGCATCTGCAGGAAGATGTTGGCGATCATGGCGAGGACCAGCACCATCATACCGGCGAAGAGGAAGCCTCCCATGAAGCTGAAGTCACGCTTGGAGGTCAGCGCGTAGCCAGACAGCCCCAGGAAGATGATGCCGGTACCGCCGAAGGCCGTGGCAATCACCTGGGGCCCATTCGGCAAGGCGAGGTACTGGGTCAGGATCGCTCCCAAGCCGAACCCGAGCAAGCCGGTGATCAGGAAGATCACACCGATGCCGGAGCCAGAATTGGCTGTGCGCGGCAGCACAAAAATGCCGAGCAGCATGGATGCGATTACAGACACGAGGTAGGCGATGGGTGGAACGCCAACGGCCATGGAAACCATTGCCATCACTGCACTGAACGCCAGGGTGGCAGAAAGCAACAGGTAGGTATTTTTCAGTACCTTGTTGGCAGCTTCTGCACGTTGCGGACTACCGGCTACCACTGTTTCGTAACGGTTCATCGTTAATTTGCCCTCCGAGGCACATCTTGATTGATAAACGACATAATCTCAGACCGGTTCAGGTCTCTAAAAGTTTCCATAGGATACAGCAGCTGGAAAATGACTCCAATGCCCTTCTGCGCCGTTTAAAGACTGTTGTTTTGCAGGGGATTTCCGGTATATTGCGCAACCTTCAACGCTTTCCGGAGAGGTGGCAGAGCGGTTGAATGCAACGGTCTTGAAAACCGTCGTGGGTTAATAGCCCACCCAGGGTTCGAATCCCTGCCTCTCCGCCATTACACCTGTTTAAAGAGAAAGGCCTGTGCGGTTGCTCGCACAGGCCTTTTTTTCTGGCTGGCACACCAGTGTGCTATTCCCTTAAGGTGATTGGGGTTTAAGCGGATTCATCGAGATTGCAATCTGATGAGTGGGGCAGCGGACACCCGGGTTTGGCGGTGGCATCCGAGTTCAGCCTCGCGAGATTCGAGGGGGCTTTGCGAGCGGTAGTTTCACGCTTGACAGTTCGCCTCTTCGCCATTGGTTACTCCAAGTTGGCACACAGTTGAGACCGCGGACAATTCACCTCGGTCGTTTCATTCTGTTAAAGTTTCAGCTTCGCTGATGGAAGGCAATCACTCGTTGTGTTGGTGTGGAGCGAAAGATTCGGGGAGAGGTTTCCAGCATGAGACATCCGAACCCCATTCAGATGCAGAAGACTCAGTGGCAACGAGTTCAGGACGATGTTTGAGTGGCAGGGCGGTCGCAAGGAACCAGCCTCGTTTTGCCGCGTTCTTTTTTTAATGAGATTTGACTGGCATTCCTGATGATCCGAGTACTTTTGGTCGATGATCATGCGCTGTTTCGTACTGGTCTGACGAGCATATTGCGTGAAGCGGGCGACATCGACGTTGTCGGTGAGGCCGCCAACGGGGAAGCGGCGCTCGACCAGGTCAGGCTTCTGGCGCCGGACTTGGTGCTCATGGACGTGAACATGCCGGGCATCGGTGGCATAGAAGCGACCCGGAAGATTCTCAGAAAATCCCCGAATGTCAGGATCGTTGCGGTTACCGCACTGAGTGAGGAACCTTTCCCCAACCATCTGCTGGATGCCGGTGCGATGGGCTACATATCGAAAGGTTGTCCCGCAACAGAGTTGTTTGAAGCCATTCGCTCTGTCATGGCCGGGAATCACTTCATCTCCAAGGAGGTGGCCCAGAAACTGGCGATCAGCCAGGTGGCCGGACAGAATGCTGATTCACCCCTGAGAAAGCTTTCTGCGCGCGAAATGCAGGTGATGACCATGATTGTCAGCGGGCAGGGAACTCAGCAGATATCGGATGCGTTGTTCCTGAGTCCCAAGACCGTATCGACTTATCGGCATCGGTTATACGAAAAGCTTGGCGTATCGAATGACGTGGAGCTTACGCATTTCGCCCTGCGCCACAATGTGATCGAACAGTCCTGAGGTCGTCATTGATGTTTGATCTGGATTGCCGGCGTTGCGATAGGTTGGCGGCTTTTCTCGACCAGGTGGGCGCTGACTATCCGGATTACCACGCGAGGCCGGTGCCGCCATTCGGTGACGCAAATGCACGTCTGCTGATTGTCGGGCTGGCCCCTGGAATGCACGGAGCGAATGCCACGGGACGTCCCTTTACTGGTGATCATGCCGGTATTCTGCTTTACCAGACCTTGTTCAAGCATGGGTTTGCCAGCACCGCAGAGTCTGTATCTGCAGACGATGGTCTTCGGTTGTTTGATTGTCGGATTACCAACGCGGTGAAATGCCTGCCTCCCCAAAACAAACCGGTCGGTAGTGAGGTCAACAATTGTCGCCATTTTCTCGAGGAGGAGATGACACAGTTGAAAGAGGGAGGGGTGATCGTGGCATTGGGTTCCATCGCACACAAATCCATCGTGGCCGGCATGGGGCTCAGGCAGAAAGACTTTCTATTTGCCCACGCTGCAGAACACGCACTACCGGAGGGTAGAGTGCTGCTGGATTCTTACCACTGCAGCCGCTACAACACCCAGACCCGTCGGCTGACGCCCAAGATGTTCGATGCCGTATTTGCCCGTGCGCGGGCCCTGATCGATGGCTGAGACTTCCGGTTTCGATCACAAGAATTTCCTTTCCACGCTCACCCATCGTCCGGGCGTGTATCGAATGATCGGGGGCCAGGGGCAGATACTGTATGTCGGTAAGGCCAAGGACCTGTGCAAGCGGGTCAGTTCCTATTTCACGCGAGCAAGCAACAAGCGTATCGCGTTGATGGTCTCACAGATTGTAGACATCGAGATTACGGTTACGCATACCGAAGCGGAGGCGTTGATTCTCGAAAACAATCTGATCAAGACGCACAAGCCTCGCTATAACGTCTTGTTACGCGATGACAAGAGCTACCCGTATATTTTCCTGTCAGCCGATGAATTTCCACGATTGGGTTTTCATCGCGGAGCCCGCAAACAGAAGGGGCGGTATTTTGGCCCGTATCCGAGTAGTGGTGCGGTCAGAGAAACGCTCAAATTACTGCAGAAGTTGTTTCCCGTACGGCAGTGCGAAGACAGCTACTATGCAAACCGCTCGCGTCCCTGTCTTCAATACCAGATCGAGAGGTGCACAGCTCCCTGTGTTGGGCTCGTGTCGACAGCGCGTTATGCCCAGGATGTGAAGGATATCGAGTTGTTTCTTGAAGGGCGCGCGTCAGATGTGGTCGATCGTTGGGTGGCGAAAATGGAAAGGGCAGCTCATGCCCTCGAATATGAGGAGGCGGCCAAGCTCCGCGATCAGATCGCGGCACTGAAAAGCGTACAGGAAAAGCAGTATGTCAGCGGCGAACGTGGGGATCTGGATATCGTCGCGGTCGCCAGCAAACAGGGACAGGCCTGCATCCAGGTATTTTTCGTTCGGCATGGCCACAACCTGGGCAACAAGACCTTGTATCCACGCTCGGGGGAGGGGGCCAGTGATCAAGAGCTCATCTCCGCATTCATTGCCCAGTATTATCTCGATAAGGCCGTGCCCGCAGAGATCCTGGTGAATGTGCAGCCCCAGGATCGGGATATTCTCGAGGAAGGCCTGAGCGCTCAGGCAGGGCGCAAGGTGAAGATTATCTCTTCAACCCGAGGTGACCGTTTGCGCTGGCTTGATATGGCAGAGACCAACGCCAGCATGGCCGTTGAGGCACGGCTGGCGACATCCGCAGCCAGTGGTCAACGCATGGAGGCCTTGCAGGTGGCGCTCGATCTGGATGAGTTGCCGAGGCGTATGGAGTGTTTTGATATCAGCCATACGGGGGGCACTCAAACGGTAGCCTCATGCGTGGTATTTCAGGACGGTAGCCCGTTAAACAGCGATTATCGACGGTTCAACATTAAGGGAATCACCGCCGGTGACGACTATGCAGCCATGAAGCAGGCCCTTCAGCGTCGTTACACCCGGATACTCTCTGGCGAGGGACAGATGCCGGATGTCCTGCTGATCGATGGAGGTAAAGGGCAGTTATCCGCTGCACAGGAGATCCTCGCAGATATCGGCGTGACGAATCTCATGCTGTTGGGTGTCGCCAAGGGCGCTGATCGCCGCCCCGGTCTGGAAAGCCTGTTCTTGTTGGGGCGGGATGAGGCTCTTATACTGGATGCGAACTCGCCGGCGCTGCATCTTGTGCAGCATATCCGAGACGAAGCACATCGTTTTGCCATCACCGGCCACCGCAAGCGTCGGGCCAAGGCAAAGCGCACTTCGCCGCTCGAGGAAATTCCCGGCATTGGCGCCAAGCGGCGTCAGCGCCTTCTCAAATACTTCGGTGGGCTGCAGGGGTTGGCGAGAGCAGGCGCGGAAGATATCGCCAAGGTGGAAGGTATCAGCGCCAAGTTGGCCCAGGATGTCTATGTGGCTTTTCATGGTGAAGAATGAGCACCCTGTATAACTTGCCCAATATGCTGACTTTTTCGCGGATCGTGTTGATTCCGTTCTTCGTGCTGTTTTTTTACTTGCCGGTCGAATGGGGTATGGCTGCTGCGACGTTGGTTTTCGTACTGGCGGCGGTGACTGATTGGCTGGATGGTTACCTGGCGAGGCGATGGGAGCAGACATCGGCACTGGGCGCATTTCTTGATCCGGTCGCCGATAAGCTCATGGTAGCCACTGCATTGGTCCTGATTGTGCAGGCCGATCCCGAGTTTTGGCTGGCACTACCGGCATTGGTCATCATCGGTCGTGAGATTGCTATTTCGGCTCTGCGTGAATGGATGGCGGAACTCGGTGCCCGAGCCAATGTGGCCGTCTCAGAGATCGGCAAGGTGAAAACCGCTGCCCAGATGGTAGCGATTGCCTTACTGATCTACCGGGATGATTTTGCGGGTCTGCCGATATACACGATTGGTCTCGTGCTGCTTTACATCGCCGTGCTTCTGACCTTGTGGTCGATGATCATTTACCTGCGTGCAGCCTGGCCGCAATTGAACGGCGAAACGGACACAGTGGCCCTACCAAAAGGTGATGAAATAGGCTTGACACAAACAAAGGATTCCCTAGAATAACGCCCTCGTTCAGCGGGAATAGCTCAGCTGGTAGAGCACAACCTTGCCAAGGTTGGGGTCGCGAGTTCGAATCTCGTTTCCCGCTCCAAACACCTCGGAAACCCCGCCATCGCAGCGGGGTTTCTGTTTTCAGCAGACGGAAAAGTGCTGCTGGATAGACAAGTTCAGATGGCCGAGTGGCAGAGTGGCTATGCAGCGGATTGCAAATCCGTGGACCTCGGTTCGACTCCGGGCTCGGCCTCCATCTACCCCTGCGGATTCAGCCACCATCCGCAATCAAAAAGCCAGACAGTCGTCTGGCTTTTTTATGCATGTTTTTGACGGACCTTGCCGTGCAGGCCTCGTGCCTGTCCGGTCATGGCTTGGTCGTGGTCAATCCCAGGTTTTCCCAGTTTTGCATCCCCCCGCGATACCATTTGATCTTGTGTGAGGGGTAACCAAAGCGAAGCAGATTTTTGATGTTGTTGGGTGACTGCCCACACCACATGCCGTTGCAGAAGAGCACCAGGGTTTTCGCGCTGGAGAAATCCCAAAGCCCTTCCATCTCCCTCGCTCCAAACTCTCCGGTCAGGATATCTCCGATGGAGATCGGGTCTGCACCTTTCGCAGGGTTGAGTTTCGTCCAGGGAATATTCGTGGCGCCTGGGATGGTGCCCTGAGCAACCCAGTTTGGTGTGCGCGAGTCGATCAGGATGATGCTGGTATCACCCTCAGACATTTTTTTGAGGTAACCGATCAGTTCCAGCTCACCAATCGTCTCGACTCCAGGGTCGAGTTGCATAGGCTGAACACAGAACGGTGGGCAGGGACGGGATGTTTTTGCAAAAGCCGGACGGACTTTGTTGGTCGTATCCTGGTTCCGCTTAATCGTGATCGGCTTGCCGTTGATTTCACCGTCGAACTGTTTCATCGAGCGGGTGATGCCCACCTTGCCCTCGGCAGCCAGCAATCCTGAGTAAATGACAGTCACAACGGCTGCAATGCTCACTGCAAGTTTCTTGTTTATTTTCACTTGCATATACCTCTGGGTGTTTGTTTCACAGGGATTTACTACAGACGCCCTGTTGGGGGCGCGAAACGTCAGTCGCATTCAGCGTCTGTCTCTTCTTCCTGTTGGTCCGGTTTTTGATCTTCAGTCGCAGCTATCAGGATCGAGTCCCATGAACACGCTGTTGCTGGTACCTGCCACGAGAGAGTCAACAACAGAGCCACCGATAAGAGCAGAAAATAGCGCATTTCTTCCTCCGAGGTCCCTTTCAAAAGGAACGGTGGTAGCTCTTGCGGCTACTCGATATGTGTCGGAACAACAGTCCGATCCCCTCGGGTGAATGTCAGCCTGCTGCGACTTCCAGGCACTATATCGCATTGATTGACCGCTGCAAGCAGTTGAAAAAAGCGCACGGGATAATGCCAGTCGATATACGATTTTAAGCTGATCGGCGAAGTTGACCTTCTGATCCTCGTTGGGCGAGCCTTGAGCTTACAAGACGAAATATCAGAAACAGCGACCAAACCTGGATGTGCGGTCGCAGGTTTTGAGCGGGATAAACAATCGGCTTGAATACCGATCAGACTTTGACGTTTGATCAGTTGCGTCGCTGAGCCGGATTCACCATCACTTTGCCATCAGCGACTTTCACCGCGTAGCTGCAGATTGGCTCATCCGCTGGCTCCTCGTTCGGTTGGCCTGTCTGCAGATCGAAATAGCTGCCGTGGAGAGAGCATTTGATTTGACCGTTCTTGATGCAGCCAAGTGCCAGCGAATAGTCCTCATGGGTGCACATTTCGTCGACAACGAAATATTCTTCGTTGGTAAAGACCAACAGCAGGCGACGACCTTCGATCTCGAAAGCTTTCATTTCGTCGGGCTGCAATTCGCCCTCGTCGGCAACGGCGATGAACTGATTCTCTGGCATGATCTAGCGTACCCGTTGCGCGGCCTTGCCACTGTCGAGCAGAGACCGCAGGGCGTCGGCACCATCGGCAAGAGAATCCAC
>JASJBU010000204.1 GCA_030066355.1 Gammaproteobacteria bacterium
CCCTGGCCTCCCGCGGCACTTGTACCTCCCTGTACGACGGCCGATCCGGCCTGTCCCTGGCCTCCCGCGGCACTTGTACCTCCCTGTACGACGGCCGATCCGGCCTGTCCCTGGCCTCCCGCGGCACTTGTACCTCCCTGTACGACGTCTAAGAGGCCGGTGATGTATTCGGTAGGCACGCCACCCCCAAACTGGGGTGCAGTACAGATCGTACTGTGCTGGGCATCAAGCACATCGGACACCTCGTCCACCACCACACCAATATTCTTTTCAGTCGTCTTACCCATCACCCGAAGTACGATCACCACGGTATCCTTGCCGTATTCAAAACTCTCCATCCCAAGACGCTGTCGCATATCGAAGATTGGTACGATGGAACCCCGTAAATTGAGTACCCCCCTGACGTACTCTGGCGAATTAGGGATACGAGTAACACTTTCCCAACCACGAATCTCCTGCACTCGCAGGATATCCACGCCATAGTCCTCATCACCCAAACGGAATGTTAGATATTCAGATCCTTGACTCGGGGGACTACCGGTTCTGTTATATTGTTCCTCGTGCATTTCCACCCCGTATTATCAGGCGCTTTCTCTCAGACCATCTGCATCCTGGTTGTTAACCAGACGCAGCAAGCCTGGAATATCCAGAATCAGAGAAACAGATCCATCTCCCAGGATCGTTGCACCAGAAATGCCTACCACGCGCTGATAGTTGGCTTCTAAGGACTTGATAACGACCTGCTGCTGACCCAGAAGCTCATCCACGAACAGGCCACAATGACGGCCATCACCTTCCACGACTACAAGCAAGCCTTCATCAAGGCGAGTGGCGTTAGGCTTCGCAATTCCAAACAAGTCATGTAGACGAAGGATAGGTAAGTACTCATCCCGCAACTTGAATGTCTCGCCTCGCCCCCCCACACGCTTAATCTGAGCTTCTTTTAACTGGATTGACTCGATGATCGACACCAGGGGAACAATATATGTCTCATTACCCACAGTGACCGTCTGACCGTCCAAAATAGCGAGGGTGAGGGGCAGACGGATGATGATGGCTGAGCCCTTTCCCGTCGCTGATTCGATCTCTATGCTGCCTCCCAGCTCATTGATATTCTTACGCACGACATCCATGCCGACCCCTCGACCCGACACATCACTGACCACATCAGCGGTTGAGAACCCTGCCTGGAAGATCAACTCGTAGATTTGTCGATCGCTGAGATTGTGTTCAGGTGAGATAAGGTCTCTCTCGACGGCTTTCTTCTCGATCTTATCCCGATTTAGCCCCCTCCCATCGTCACGGATCTCAATGACAATATTTCCCCCCTTATGAAAGGCATTGAGGGTGATGATACCTGTTTCCTGCTTACCCGCCGCCAGCCGCTCTTCCGGCATCTCAATACCATGATCGAGGCTATTACGCACCAGATGAACCAGAGGATCACCGATCTTTTCAATCACCGTCTTATCCACTTCGGTGTTCTCGCCCGTCATCTGCAGATCGATCTTTTTGCCCATCTTGCTGCTGAGGTCATGAACCAGACGGGGAAAGCGGCTAAAGGTGAAACTGATTGGGAGCATACGTACTTGCATGACGCTTTCCTGCAACTCCCGGGTATGACGTTCCAACTGCGACAGTCCATCCTTCAAACGCTCAAGCTTATCCAACGAGAAATCTTCACCCAACAGGCTGAGCATGGACTGGGTGATCACTAACTCACCGACCATATTGATGAGGCTGTCGATCTTTGAGATGTCTACACGAATCGAACTGCCGGCACTCCCTGCAGATGGCTTACGGCGATCACTGCCCCGTCGATCTTGTTTCGATCGTCGATCCTGTCCAGAGCGACGCTCTGGAACCGGTGTCACCTCCTGCAGTTCGGTACCCTTTACTGCGCCATTCCTGTCATTGCCAGACGGCTCGGATAAAGCACCACAGACAGCAGACCTTTCTGGTGTCTCTGCATGCATCGGCATCACTGCCAGTTCACACTCATCCTCAATCCAGGCAAAAATATCATCCAAGGCAGCGCGAGAAATATCACCGTACAGATGCAAGTCCCAGGAAAGATAAAAATCCTCCGCTTCATATCCCGACCAGGATGGTAAGGCTGATAGATCACAATCCGCTTCGAGTTCACCCAAATCTGCGAGCTCTCTGAGAATGCGCAACGGGTCGTTACCGGTTCGCATGATCTGTGGCAAAGGACGAAAAACGATATGCCAACCGACCTGCTGCACTGCAGACACCTTGTCCTCGACGTCTACCGGTTGAGCATTTGATGCAGAAAGAACTGCGTCCGACTTATCGTGCAGTACCTTTTCGAGTTCGGCCTTGTGTGCCTGTACCTTCTGCCCATCCAGTTCCCTGTTGTCTCGAGTGACACTGAGCATTTCGCGCAGGACGTCAACGGATCGTAACAAGACATCAATCGCATCGGCGGTAATCGTACGCCGACCATCTCGCATCTCGTCCAGCAAGGTCTCCATGACGTGTGTGAATCTCGAGATATCGCTGAAACCAAAGGTGCCGCTACCTCCTTTGATGGAGTGCGCGGCACGAAATATTGCATTGATTTCCTCATCATCAATGGTTCCCGGATCCATGTTGAGCAACCCGTTTTCCATGATATCCAGGCCTTCAAAGCTCTCTTCGAAAAAGACCTGGTGGAATTGCGCCATGTCGATGGACATGTATGCCCCCGCTGCAATTATCAGTCTTTATGTAGGTGAATCAGCCGAGTACTTTCTTGATCGTTGCCAGCAGTTGATCTGGATTGAAGGGTTTGACTATCCATCCTGTGGCACCAGCTGCTTTACCGGCCTGCTTCTTGTCTGCACCCGATTCAGTCGTCAACATCAGGAGTGGAGTAAATTTATAACTGGGGAGGCCACGCAATTCCCTAATCAGGCTGATACCATCCATATTCGGCATATTGACATCTGTAATGACGAGATTGACACTCTTACCTTTCGCTATGTTCAGAGCCTCAACACCATCCGCAGCTTCAATTACCTCATAGCCGGCTCCCTTCAAGGTAAATGACACCATCTGGCGCATAGACGCCGAATCATCAACTGCAAGAATGCTGGTCATGCTTGTCTCCTGGATTTTATTTCATGCTACCGGGGGTTGCTTGCAACTCTGAGAGTGGATGGAGCCATGACGTGTACTGCTGAACATGTCACTCCAGATGGCCCACCGGATTCTAGGAGCCTATCGGCGCGGGAAGATCATTCTTTAGAGGAACGCCTGCGGTCCGGCCTGGGCCAGACATGCCGTTTTACACCCGTTTAACCTTCATCGATACTTGCGCTCCCTATGACTGGGCCGAAACAGTAGTTCTCAAACAAAATAAGAAAAAAACAGCAATCAGCAGCGAAAATCGTTATTCAACGGCACATTACCATGTTTTACGAGCGGTTATGTAAACTGTGGCTATATGCATTTGAAACGGGCCACAGACCTCCAACCGCCTGATCGGTTAGAATGGCAATCCACGTATTCACCAGCGGGCGGTCTACCTCGATATGCAAAAAGTCACAATCTCAATTTCACTCGGCCTCTTGCTGCTTGTCCAAAGCACAGTCTTGGCCGTCACCTTCCCCAAGCCACCGGAAGGTGACAGCCTGATTGGAAAGACATTCAAATATACCACCCAATACGAAGACACCTTTTCTGATATCGCCCGCTTCTATGGGTTGGGATATAGACAGCTCAAGGCTGCTAATCCGAAGGTCGATCCCTGGCTGCCCGGTGAGGGAACCGAGATCATCATCCCCCAACAATACTTGCTACCCCCCGGCCCCCATGAAGGCATCATCATCAATCTTGCCGAATTACGCCTCTACTACTTCCCCAAGGATCGGGACGAGGTCGAGACCTATCCATTGGGAATTGGCCGTGAGGGTTGGAGCACCCCGGTAGGCGAGACACAGATCATCGGCAAGAAAAAAGACCCGAGTTGGACCGTACCCGCCTCGATCCTCAAAGAACACGAGGAGGACGGCGACCCACTGCCACCGGTAGTACCGCCAGGTCCCGATAATCCACTGGGTGCCTACGCTCTGTACCTTGGAATCAGCGGCTACCTTTTGCATGGCACTAACAAACCTTTTGGTGTTGGCATGCGCGTCAGTCACGGCTGCATCAGGCTCTATCCAGAGGATATCGAGTATTTTTTTCATCAAGTACCCATCGGCACACCAGTCCGCATCATCAACCAGCCCTATAAAGCAGGATGGCACAATGGTGAGCTTTATGTCGAAGCACACAATCCGCTAAGTGAACAGGTCAAGGAGATTGGGTATAACTACACTGGCTTGGTCAGTGCCGTGTTGGCACAATTGGGAGAGGATCCAAGAAAACCGGAATGGTCTCAGTTGGAAGAGTATAACGAGTTGAAAAGAGGCATCCCCATGCCGCTTTATCTGTGGGACAAAGATTATGCGGAAAACCAGACGGAGAAAAGCCCCGTCAGTGGAGACTGAACGGGGCTCTTGATCACTTGGCCCGCTTGAAAATCCGGACCGGCAGAGACCGAAATCTCTTATTTAGCCATAGCCTTTTCGGACATGCGGCTGCAGCGCTCGTTACACTCATCGGCGGTGGCTTGTGCGGCACTGGCTGCACTCATAGCACTGTCCGCGGTACCTTGAGCAGAAGCAGCATCCAACTGAGCCTGCTTGGCTGCCTTCATCGCTGCATCAGCGGTGGCCTGAGCATTTGCGATATCAGCCTCCATCTTATCCATTCGGTCAGTGGAGGCACAGCCAGCCAGCAGACCCAGACCCAGAACCAATGCAGCAGTTTTCATCATGGTGGTTTTCATCGTTTTCGATCTCTCTTCCGTATTAAACAAGGTGGATGCCTCAGCTTCCAATGTGGGAGCTTGAGCGAAATCAAGCATAACTTCAACCGCAAGTTTCCATTTTTTTGCGGTCCATTGCAATTACTGAAGTGAACTTCTTGAAATCTTCCGGACGAGTGCCAGTCCCAGACCCCGAGGATCGCTCGCCGCTTGCACCTCCCCGGTCTTCTTACGCCAGACCAGTGCCTGCATGTTCCCATAAGATCGATCCAGGGATTTAAGCTTGTGTCCCATATGGCGCAACTTCTCTTGCACGTCCTCAGTCAAAGCACCCTGCTCGAACTGAATCTCGTCCGGTAGATATTGGTGATGAAAACGGCGCCGTTCGACCCATGCAGCTGGAGACCTGCCCTCGGCCATTTCGAGAATCCCCAGCAGTACCATGCTGATGATTCTGCTTCCCCCGGGTGTACCCAGAATCGCGATAGAGTCAGTGGTCTCCACAAAGGTAGGGGTCATACTGGAGAGCATGCGTTTACCCGGCTGGATCGAGTTGGCCTCTCCCCCCACCAATCCATAAACGTTAGGCACGCCCGGTCTGGACGAGAAATCATCCATCTCATCGTTCAACAACACACCGGTTCCGGGAACCACGTAGCCAGACCCAAATGGATAATTGATGCTCAACGTACCAGCAACCCGGTTACCTTCCGCATCCAGGATAGAAAAGTGCGTGGTGTCTCGACCTTCGTCGCGACCGTTCACGTAACCCATACTGGGTGTCGCACGATCCAGTCGGATATCTCTTGCCAATCCCGCGGCATACCAGGGATGAATCAGGGTCTGCAGCGGGATGTCCACGAAATCCGCATCCCCCAGGTAGTCTGCCCGATCCCGATAGGCCCGACGCATGGCTTCCACGATCAAGTGAATTCGCTCGGCCTCGGAAAGCAAATTCAGATCAAATCCATCCAGAATGTTCAGCATCGTCACCAGTACTGTCCCACCTGACGAAGGTGGTGCCGCACTCGTAATCTGTAGATCGCGGTAGCGACCCTTGATCGGTGAGCGTTCCACTACCCGATAATCATGCAGGTCCTGTATGGTCCAGATCCCTCCCGCTTTACGGACGCCATCCACCAAACGTTGTGCGAACTCTCCTCGATAGAAACCATCCCTGCCATGCTCGGCCAAGCCTTGCAGTGTATCCGCCAAATCCGACTGACGGATGAGCTCATCAACCTGAGGCAACTCCCCCTGACGCAGAAAGATGGACTTTGCATCCACAGAGGTGCGTAACGCTTGCAGACGCATGGACGCCATGCGCCGATAATGGGCATCCACCGGGAAACCCTGCCGTGCCAGCTGTATGGCGGGCGCCAAGGCCTCCTGCAGACTCAGCTTCCCATAGCGCCGGGAAATATGCACGAGGGCTGCAGGCTCACCGGGTATCCCCGCCGCTAATGGGCCATTGATCGACAATCCCGGTATCACTTCCCCGGCATCATCAAGATAGAGATCCCGGTGTGCTGCCAACGGCGCCCTCTCGCGCCCATCCAACATAGTCTCGAAACCGTCACTCGCCCGATGCAAGAGCCAGAAGCCACCGCCGCCGATACCGGAGCTGTAGGGCTCGACCACGCCGAGCACCGCACTTACGGTGACCGCCGCATCAAAGGCATTGCCGCCCGCTTCAAGAATCGTTAGACCTGCCTCAGTGGCCAGAGGGTGTGCGCTGGCGATCGCCACCTTGTCCGGTCCGGCAGTGCCTGCAGCCAGTCCTGTGGAAAACAGCCAAACAACAAAAAGGCCCCACCAGGGGGCCTTCTTCACAAGCAGGTTTGGATACATAGCTTAGTCCGCTTCGCCAGTGATCTTGAGATACTTCTCGTAGAGCACCTCGTAGCTCTCCTCATGCTCCGGATCTTTTGGGATACAGTCCACCGGGCAGACCTCCACGCATTGCGAGGTCTCGTAGTGTCCTACACACTCAGTACAAAGATCAGGGTCTATCTCGTAGATTTCATCACCCTGATAGATTGCACCATTTGGGCACTCGGGCTCACACACATCACAGTTAATGCATTCATCGGTGATAATCAACGCCATCTCATTCTCCTGATCGATAAATTATTTGTGAATTCTAGAACCTGTTGCATTGAATTTCGAGCCCAATCCTCGCAACAACACCTGGACTGACTAGGGTAATCACAGATTCATTGCAGATCGATACAGCTGTCTGCTTGGCGGCTCAGCAATGCCGCGCAGACACGGCTGGACGTACTGGTCATGTTGCATAACGTTCACGCAATGCAACACTCACTTGCGGATGCACAAACTCAC
>JASJBU010000230.1 GCA_030066355.1 Gammaproteobacteria bacterium
GTTGACCCCCATCTCGTTGGCGATGATGTGCGCCAGGGTCGTCTTGCCCAAACCCGGAGGACCGAAGATCAAGACATGATCCAAAGCCTCGTTACGCCCCTTGGCGGCGGGGATGAAGATCTCCATCTGCTCGCGCACCGCGGGCTGTCCCACATAGTCCGCCAGCCGTTTGGGGCGGATGGCACGATCGAATGCCTCATCCTCGCCACTCGCCACCCCCTCGATGATTCTGGGTTCTTGGTCCAACTGTTATGCCTTTTTCGCCGCTGCCTGGAGGGCCGCCCGGATCAGCGCTTCGCTGCTTTGGCCCTCGGTCTCCACCGCCTTTACCATCTGGTTGGCATCCTGGGGTTTGTAACCCAGGGCTGTCAATGCCGCCACCGCATCGGCCAGCGGCGTTTCCGGCCGACTTGGCGTCTGACCCAGAGTGACCAGGCCGGCACTCGACCCGGTCTCCAACTTGCCGAGGCGATCACGCATCTCCACGATCAGACGCTGTGCGGTCTTCTTGCCGATGCCCGGCAGGCGCACCAGAGAGGCCACGTCTTCATGTTGGACAGAGAGGGAAAAGTCTTCGGCACTCATCCCGGAGAGGATGCCCAGAGCCATCTTGGCCCCCACCCCATTGACCTTCAACAGACTGCGGAACAGGCTACGCTCCCCTTCGGTACTGAAGGCATACAACACATGGGCATCCTCACGCACCGCCAAATGTGTGTAGAGGGTCGCTTGTTGACCAATCTCGGGCAGATTGAAAAAGGTCGACATGGGCGCCTCAAGCTCGTATCCGACCCCCTGCACGTCGAGCAGCAGATGAGGTGCCTGTTTAGCGGCGATCTCGCCCCGCAGACGGCCGATCATGGCCGGCGGCCCCCATCCCGCAGCTTGCCGAAGCGGCTCAGTGTCGCCCCGGCATGGGCATGGCTCAGGGCCACCGCCAGGGCATCCGCTGCATCGGCGGTGGGATGACCATGCAAGTTGAGGATCAGTTGCACCATATGCTGGACCTGTGTTTTCTCTGCCCGACCGGTCCCTACCACGGACTGCTTGATGCGGGTGGGAGTATATTCGAATACCTCGAGGCAGCGGCTCACCCCGGCGCAGATTGCCGCGCCACGGGCCTGACCGAGCTTCAAGGCCGCTCCGGGATTCTTGGCCACGAACACTTGTTCGATCGCCATCACCTCGGGGCGGTAATCATCGATCACCCGACAGATACCCTCGAAGATCTGCCCCAGACGCGGCGGCAGTTCAGCCCCGTTCAACTTTAGCACGCCGTGAACCAGGTGCCGGGAACTTACGCCATCGCTCTCGATCACTCCGTAACCCGTCACCCGGGAACCGGGGTCGATGCCAAGAATGCGCAGCATTCAGTCCAGAGACTCCAGAATCTCGTCGGAGATCTCGGCGTTGGTATAAACGTTCTGCACATCGTCCAGATCCTCCAGCATATCCACCATGCGCAACAGTTTATCCGCATCCTTCTCGTCGAGCTCCGCATTGGTGGAAGCGCTGAAGGTGATCTCCGCGTTGTCCGGCGCATGGCCGGCAGCAATCATGGCGTCCTTGACGTCCGAAAAATCGTCCGGTGCGGTCATCACGTCGATAGAGCCGTCATCGTTGGTGACGACATCCTCCGCTCCGGCCTCCAGGGCAGCTTCCATGATGGCGTCCTCATCCTTACCTTCCGCATAACTGATCACCCCCTGTTTGCTGAATAGATAGGCCACTGAACCGTCGGTACCCAGATTTCCGCCCAGCTTGGTAAAGGCATGGCGCACCTCGGAGGCGGTACGGTTGCGGTTATCGGTCATGCAGTCGACGATCACTGCGGTACCGCCGGGGCCGTAGCCCTCGTAACGCAACTCTTCGTAGTTCTCGCCTTCGGTACCGCCGGCACCGCGCTTGATGGCGCGCTCGATGGTATCTTTCGGCATAATGGCGGACAGTCCCTTGTCCACCACGAGGCGCAGGCGGGGATTGGCGTCCACCTCGGCACCGCCCATACGGGCGGCTACGGTGATCTCGCGAATCAGCTTAGTCCAGATCTTGCCGCGTTTTTTATCGTTCGCGGCCTTTTTGTGTTTGATATTGGCCCATTTACTGTGTCCAGCCATGGTGACCTCGCAACGTGGAAACTCAAAACGGGTAATATTATCATTCCAAACGCCAGTCAGAAACCGTCTGATCCACCCCATGCCGGCCCCGGCCCATCCGTTAAAGATACCGTAAGCAGAGCCGCTCTAATCGGGTAGCCACAGCAACCTGAAAAAAGCTCAAGATCTGTTCCGCACATGACCGAGTCCATCAATTCCTGGGTCGCCCGTCTCTCCAGTGAACCCCTGCCGATCATGCGCCGTACCTTGACTCGGGTGAAGGACCTTCTGCAAGCATCCAGCACCAGTCATCGCTCATTGCGGGAAGTGATCGAGTTCGACCCCGGATTCACCTTACACATCTTTCGCCTGCTCAGAGGCCTTGCGAATCAGCCCAAAGAACCGGTCAACAAACTCAGTAATGCCTTGCCCCTGCTCGGCATGCAACCGATCGAACAGGCCGTTCATACACTGCCCGCCCTGGAAGACCGGCTAAAAGGTCCGCCGCGTCGTAATCTATACGATTGTTACAGCCGGGCCGCTCATGCCTCAATCTACACTACGGAATTGTCCCGACGGCTGGGGTTTCGTGATCAAGACGCCCTAGCCTCAGCCGCTATCTTGCAGGACATCGGTGAAATGGCCCTATGGAACGCCGCACCGGAGGTCATGCAACAGATCCACAGACTCATGCTAAAGGGAGATGGCCGGGAGGATGCCGCCCTGCAGGTATTGGGCTTCAGTCTGGACATACTCAATCAACAACTGGGCAAGCGGTGGCAGTTACCGGAACTGGTTCAGGCATCCCACGAAATCCACAATAGCTTTCAGCCACAACCCCTGACCGTCATGCTAGCCTGTGCGGTCGCGAGAGACAGCACCCAGAGCTGGACCAGCAACGAGACCCTCGTGCATCTGGAGCTATTGGCAGAATTTTTGGAAATCAGTCTGGAACAGGCTCAGGCTCAGTTGCACCAGACCTCGGCTGTCGCAGCACGCAAACTTCACGGGTTGCCCCTTCCCCTGCCGGCCTTTCGTCTGGCGTATGCCATCGAAACGAGCAGCCGTCGAATCAAGCAGGCAGCCAAAACCGATGCCAAAGCAGAACCTCGACCAGCTCCATCTGTAAAGAAAATCGAACGAACCGCCCAGCCCGCCACTCCGCCAAAGACGGCCGTGGCGAGCAAACCGGCGCCCAGCAGTAATCCACTGCATGAAAGTCTGACCCGTACCGTCGATGCAATGCAGGCTCAGCATGGCCTCCAGAACGTGATGTTCGCCATGCTCTCGAGCGACAAGTCAAAGCTCACCGCCCGTTTCGTATCCGGCGATCAGGCACAGACCAGACTCAAGGGGTTTCAGGTCAATCTACAGCAGCCCAGCCTGTTTTCTCTGTTGATGAAAAAACCCCAGGCCATCTGGCTCAACGCTGGGAACCTGGAGAAGTACCAGCGGATGATCCCCCAGGCCCTGTTACAACGGCTCAATGCTGATGGCTTCCTGGTCATGTCGATATTCATCAAGAACAAGCCCGTCGGTCTGTTCTATGCGGACAACCGCTCCGTGACCCCAGGACCCTTAACGGGGGAGCAATACACGAATTTCAAAGCGCTCTGTCACCGTTTCACAAAAGAACTGGGTTAGGTCCTGTTAACTGATGCCCTGGATCCGGTACCAGCGGGCGATCTTATCGATGGCGATGACATAGGCGGCCGTGCGCATGTCATCGATCTCCTCACTCTCGACCATCACTTCCCGGATCTGGCGGTAGGCCTCACGCATGGTGTCATCCAGACCGGAACGCACCAGATCCAGCTCACTGGCGCCCTGCACGATCTCGCTGCGCATCCACTCCGGGACCTGCTGACCGGTCAGTGACTCCAGTGCAGTCAACTGATGCATCGCCCGGGTCGCCTCGTAGCGCCTTTGCAGACGCCCGTAGCGCATGTGGGAGAGATTCTTGGTCCACTCGAAATAGGAAACCACCACACCACCCGAGTTGACATAGATGTCCGGCAGAATTACCGAACCCTTGTCCATCAGGATCTTCTCGCCCTGGCAGGTCACCGGTCCATTGGCACCTTCTACGATCAGCTTGGCGCGAATGCGAACGGCGTTACCGCCATGGATCTGTGCCTCGAGTGCGGCCAGAATCAGGATATCGCACTCCATTTCCAACACCTGCTCACTGTCATCGACGAAAGTGCCACCCGGAAAGCCCCTGAGGCTGCGATGTTCCCGGTGATACTGATGTAATGCCTCGATGTCCAGCCCATCCAGGTTGACGACGGCGCCGCTGGAGACGATGACACCGATAACCATCGCATTGTCGATCTCGGACAGAAACTTGGCGGCATGATAACCCACATTGCCCAACCCCTGGATGACGACCCTTTGCGAGGATAGCCCGTCGCTCAATCCAGCTTCAGCGACATCATCGGGATGCCGGAAGAACTCTTGAATGGCGTATTGGATACCCCGTCCGGTGGCCTCCGTGCGCCCGGCAATGCCCCCATGATCGAGGGGTTTGCCGGTCACACAGGCATTGCTGTTGATGTCCTGGGGATAGAGCTGTTTGTAGGTCTCGGCAATCCAGGCCATCTCCCGCTCACCGGTCCCCATGTCAGGCGCCGGCACACTGGTGGCGGGATCCAAGAAGCCTTTTTTCGCCAGATTGAGGGTAAAGCGCGCGACGATGGTACGTATCTCGTCATCATCATACTCCCGGGGATCGATCAGCAGGCCTCCCTTGGAGCCGCCGAAAGGCACATCCGCCAGGGCACATTTGTAGGTCATCAGGGCCGCCAGGGCCTCGACCTCGTCCTGGGAAACGATCGGGGCGAAGCGCAGACCGCCTTTGGTGGGCAACAGGTGTTCGCTGTGGATCGCCCGCCAACCGGTGAAGACCTTCACCTGCCCGCGAAGTTTGACCGGGAACTTGACCTGCAGCACGGAACGACAGGCCTTGATCGCCTCCCCCAGGGTCTCGGAAACACCCAGGATGCGCATCGCGCTTTCCACCATGTGATCGACGTTTTCGCGAAATGACAAACCGTTAACCGGGCAGGTACTCATAGCAAAACTCATTCAAAGTTCGATGAAGCCAATCGATCACTTCATGATATGACAGATAAGCCAAGAATGAACAGCCGACAAGACAAGACTTGGCGTGTCAGTGACTTTTGTTCGAAGGACGCATCACAACAACAGGGAGATGCATGGAGAAGGGGAAAGGTGCAGCTCGCACAGGCATTGCATAACTGTGCTGGATTGCTCTGGCTGATGAGCCAAGAGAGTGTCCGGCCACAATCCATGGCTGGTGACGCATCGACCAACACCCTAGGCTTCCATGACCCGGTGGCCCCGTTACCCCTCGCCAAGCGGGCGATGTTACCCTTCCGGCCAGAGCCCCGTGGCCATAACGACTGCACAGCTGACTATGCGCAACCACACTGCGCAACGCTAAGAGCTGGCAGTATCCTTGCCAAGGTCAACTCGATAATTTCATGCGGGGTCTGCGGTTTTTTACAAACAGGTCGATGGGATCGACTACACGGATCGAGAGGATTGGCGTCTGTCTAGTCCCTCTGCGCATCCCCAGGTTGATCAGGCATCCCCCCAGAGTTCTGCGATGCGCCTGTCCCGCCCGCAGCCAAAACGATAGAACCAGTACCTGAGGGGATTGTTGTCATAGAAATCCTGATGATAGTCCTCCGCCGGATAAAAGGTGGAAGCTGGGATCAGTTCGACCTTGATGGCATCCGGAAAGGGCTTGGTCCGCTCGAGGGTCACTCTTGAGTGTTCCGCCATCGTCTTTTGTCTTGCACCCTGATAAAAGATGGCGGGACGGTATTCCGGCCCCCGGTCGCAAAACTGACCATCGTCGCGGGTCGGGTCGATATGCCGCCAATAATGGTCGAGAATTTCAGCATAACTGATGACGGATGGGTCATAGGTGACTTGTACGGCCTCCAAATGTCCGGTTCCCCCTGCGGTGACCTGCCGATAGGTTGGATTGGAAATTTTACCGCCGGAATAACCCGAAACCACATCGACCACCCCTTCAAGCGCTTCGAAATCCGCTTCGACACACCAGAAACAACCGCCCGCAAGGATGGCCTGCTCATAGGCGACTGTCTGAGCCTGGCTTGTAAGGGAGAAACCGACAAGGCAAATGATGAGGATGATGGACGACTGCTTCATGGTCTTTTCCTGCATTAAATCGTTACTGGGAATTTAGCTGAACCGGGGAACCGATACCTCACGTATTCATCACAAAATTATTGATAAAGATCCACCCGTCGAGAATATCGAGTCATCACCTTTGACTATCATCGATATATCAGCCGATTCGGTTTCAAACCAATCGAAGACCAGGCCCATCGACCGGTATCAACCGGTACAGCCTTCAGTAAGATCATGGGTTCGAATGCGTCATTGCTTCTGAGTGAGTTTCCATTCACTGGCTTCACCGCTTCGCAGATCATATGACACGATGCGATGGTTGTTGGTATCGGCGATCAACATCCTTTCCCCCGCCAAGGCCAGACCACCAGGTTCGTTCAACAGCAATCTTCCACTGCGCAGATCGAGGTCGCCCGGCTTACCATTTCCAACCAGCGTCCTGACCCGTTTGCCCCTGAGGTCAACGGATTTGAGCTTGTGGTTGTAGGTATCGGCGATCAATAGCCGATCCGGATCAACCGCGGCAATCCCCAATACATGCTGCAGCTTGGCCTGTTTGAACGAGCCATCCCGATCCCCGAAATCGAACAGTCCGGTGCCCACCAACGTCTCCACCCGTTCATCCCGGAAGTGAATGCGACGCACCGCCGAGTCCTCTGAATCGGCGATATACAGCCAATCACCGATGATCGACAGCCCGCTGGGTTGACTGAAGGTGGACCCGGCCAGATCCCCATCGTCGATACCTTCACGCCCGGAACCCGCGTAGGGACCGATACGCTTTGATCGAGTGTCGAAGCGCCAGATCTGGTGGCTGCCCGCCATGGCGATAAAGAGCAGATTGTCCCTGAGCGCTAAACCCCAGGGCGAAGCGAGACCGACTTGTAACGGTTCGAATTCACCCTGCCGACGACGCTGCAGCTTGCCATTGCCCGCCACCGTCGAAACCTGGTTCGTCTCTAGATCGATGTAGCGAAGCAGATGATTGCCCGTATCTGCCACATAGATACCCTGTTTG
>JASJBU010000231.1 GCA_030066355.1 Gammaproteobacteria bacterium
GCCTGCAGAGCCGACGATCGAGCTGCCCCTGCCGGTGTCCATGCAACCTACCGTACAAGTGGAATCATTGGAGCCGGTCGAGAGGGAGCCTGAGCCTGTCGAGCAGCAGGCCAAGGTCATCCAGCTCCGGGTGCCAAAGCCTGAGCCGGCACCGGAGCAGGCAATTCTCGATGAGAAGACGCCCCTGGCCAAGAATGCTTTGAGGCCTCCCGACAATCCCGGATCTGCATCGGCAGCATCCCAAGCCAAGCGCCTCAACCAGCTGCCGGCAGGATTTATCGATCATCTGCCCAAGATGAACATCGATATCCACAGCTACGATAAGCAGCGGGCCCGCAGCTATGTGCTGATCAACATGGAAAAGTACCGTGAGGGTGATTATCTTGCCGAGGGCCCCCTGTTGTCAGAAATCCTTGCGGATGGGGTCGTGTTGGAACACATGGGGGAGCGTTTCATTTTGCCAATCGGCAATTATTAGCTTTCCGGAGAATCTTGAGACATGGCGGTCAGGGAGATGGGGTATTTTGTATTCATTTCGTTTCTGCTCGCCTCGCTGGATTTCAACCCTTCCCGGACTGAACGGCACCTGACTGCCGCATCCCCATCTCAGGACAGCAGTGAGCCCTTGGTTGGCATTCGTCATGGGGATGTCTGTCTATAAAACAAATTGATTGTAAATCCAGCGCAGGAATAAGAATTTTGAGCATTATTGGGCATTAAATCCCATTTTATTGTAATGATTAAGTTTTAGAACAACGGTACAGGTTAGAAATCGATTCGTCTCAGAAGAATATATGAAAGAAGTTCATCGTAGCCCCGTGAATTAGGCCCAGCTTAAGGGAAAATCCCTATTTGTTCAGTGAGGTAAATGGTGTAGCGTTTCTAGTGTGGGAAGTAGTCAGAAATCAATAAACAAAGAATCTGGCTTAACAATAAAATAAATTTATCTCTAGACGCAGGCCCCTCGTTACATATGGCGCTTGTTGATATCGGTCAACTTATTGCCTTCTGTACTAGAGACGAGAGTATATCCAGCCATCTGAGACACGCACAGTGAAAGGAAATACAAATTCCCGCCAAATTTTGATTATTGGCAACAAGAATTTCCAGAATGCGCTTTTTGCCAAATTTCTGAACGGGACCCTCGGCTACTCATGTGACATCATTGATGTGTCTCCCGCCATTGAACACATAAAAGTCGACGGACGTGAGACGATCATCCTGATCGACTATTCGAATCAGACTCAATCAGGCATCTACCAGTGTATCGAAAGGATTGCCGATCTGTCGACGAAGTTGAAGATCGCCTTCATCAACATGAGTGAGGCATGCGAACTGGATGCATTGATCGAATGGCCGCAGGTCAAGGGGGTCTTTTATGATCATGCGGATCAGGACCAGCTGTTGAAGGGTGTCGAGAAGATTTTTGAGGGTGAATGCTGGTTCTCCCGGAAAGTCATGACCCGCTACATGAGCAGGCACCGAAACACTCAGAGGCGGCCTTCCCAGACCATGTCGGTCCTGACGATGAAGGAGCGCCAAATCATCTGGTGTATGGCCAAAGGTGATTCGAACAAGAAGATTGCCAAGCGTCTCAATATCAGTGATAGAACGGTCAAGACACACGTCTACAACATATTCAGAAAGATCAACGTCACGAATCGAGTACAAGCCGTCAATTGGGTGAAAAACTGCCGGGAGCAGATTGACCTCGAGGTATCCAAAGTCTTCATGGGGAAACTGAGTGATCATTCAGAGGCGAAGATGAGTCTGTAATCCCGCGAAACCTCATGAAAACACACTTATAAAAATTATAAAGTACCGATCATGACGCACCATAGTTCCAATCAACAGCGAGTGATATCAGGCGGGCATGGCTTGCTCATTATGCTTGTTCCCTGGTTGATGCTGTTGGGAGTCGGATCAGTCTGCGCCATGGAGGTCGCTGGAGACATGGAAACGAATGGTGTGGCTGAAGAAGCTGCTCTGGAAGACGAGGGCATTCGCGGAGTGATCATCGACAACACCATGACCATCATAGGCCGAAGATTTTATGATGCATTCTCCATTGCATGGCCGGACTATGGCGTCGGCAAGGACGAAAACTTTTCAATTCACGAACAACCCACCGCAAGATCAGGCAGTCGTATCTGGATAGAACACAATCGACAGAAGCTCTATCAAGTGTTCCTTTCTCCGGTGCAGGCCAATACGCGAGATACCGTACGCAAGGCAGCGAAAAAGGTATCGGAAAGATTCGAGAAGATGCAACTCGAGAGGGCACTGTTTATCAATCCGGATCTTGCAGCGGATGAAATTTAACGGTAAAGAACAACGATATTCAAGGGGGATTCACAGATGAAGCAGATTTTCTGGATTGGAATCCTGGCAATTGTCTTCAGTGCAAATGCTTATGCGGACGAATTGGTTTACCAGCCCGTCAATCCTGCCTTCGGGGGTAAACCCTCGAATGGCAATTGGTTACTCGCCAATGCACAGGCCCAGGATGACCATGATGATCCGGATCTGGAGAGGAGAGAAAAGACGGCCGGGGAAGTCTTCAATGAGACCCTGGAGCGGTTATTGGTCAGAAGTGTCGCCAGTGATATCGTCGACAATTTAGATAATCCAGATTTGGTGACAGACCAATGGATCGATCTCGGTGATTACACCGTCTTGATTCAGCAGTTGGATGAAACGACCTTACAGATCACAACCTATGACGAGGTGAACGATACCACAACGGTTTTCACGGCCTCTACCGATTTTGATATCTGATAATTAGAAGACTCAGGGTTTCTCGAAAAGCCATTAGGAATGAGCAGGAAGGGTAGTCGATAATGAACAGTGTAATTCTTTTTTTGGGCAGATGGAGCTTAGTGGGGTTGCTTATAACGCTGATGGGGGGATGTGCCATTACGGCGAATCGTGACCCGGTGGCGGCCGCGCAAGATCATGCCGCTACCCTGACCCCCATGTCCAGCACCTATCATGACCTGATCAATCTGCCATCGCCGAAAGGGAAAATACTGGCTTCGGTCTATGGCTTTCGGGATCAAACAGGGCAGTATAAAAAATCACCACACAGTAATTTTTCCACCGCTGTCACCCAAGGAGCGGCATCGATGTTGGTGAATGCGCTGCTCGACTCAAATTGGTTCATTCCTGTCGAACGCGAAGGGCTGCAGAATCTCCTGACCGAACGCAAGATCATACGTGCAGCCCTGAAGAAGCAGAATGGCCATGAGAAAATCACCCCCTTGGCATCCTCCAGTGTGTTGTTTGAAGGAGGGGTTGTCGCCTATGAGTCCAATGTGCTGACCGGCGGTATCGGTGCACGGTATTTTGGGATTGGCGCCTCCGACCTGTATCGAAAAGACCAAGTCACGGTCAGTCTGCGTGCCGTGGACGTCCGCACCGGACGTATTCTGAAGAATGTTTTGACAACCAAGACCATCTATTCATACGAGATGGATGCCAGTATCTATCGATTTGTCAGCTTCAAAAAGCTTCTCGAAGCCGAGGCGGGTTATACGCGCAATGAGCCGGCCCAATTGTGCGTGCTGAATGCAATCGAAGCCGCAGTGATCCAGCTGATCGTACAAGGGGTGCAGGATAATATCTGGCAGCTATCGAACCCGGAGGATATCTCCTCACCCGTATTTCAGGGCTACCTGCAGGCGTACCAGGCGCAGTTGAACGGCTAATATGACTGTGCAGAAAGATGCTAGAAAGCTGAATGAACACTCTGGCTACGACTAAAGCATTACTGACGTTATTTACTCATGGGTAGTTATACGAATATAAAATTTATAATAAATAGCAAATCATGATAGCGATTTGCTAATCAATGGGATTCATCATCTGTTGAGATGATATAAAACCGGCTTAGCCCTTTTGTTTGGCATTAGGAATGAGCCGATAAAATGGGTAGTCAATATAAAAACTCTGTAAAGAGGAGGGAGACAACAATGAAGCGTTACACGACCTTATCAGCAGCAATCGCCCTGATTCTCGGTGCAAGCGGAGCTGCGTTTGCCGCCGGTGTCGCAGACGTCAATCAAGACGGTATGGGTAATACTGCCACCATTACTCAAGATATGTCTGATGCGACCGCCAGTATTACCCAGACTGGAAAAGACAACTTCGCCAATATTGAAAATACGCTGGATACCGCGGCCACCGAATCCACGATTATCCAAAACGGTAATTCCAACTTTGCGGATATCTTTACCTATGACACGGATGGCGCACTCGGTACCATCATTCAGAATGGTAGTGGCAATGCTGCAACCATCGATGCTGACACTGCCTTGGCTGTCACGGCAGATATTGATCAGCTGGGTTCGGAGAATATTGCTTCGATCAGCCAGTGGGATAGCGACAGCTCAGTCGGTCTGATTGTTCAGGACGGTCAAAACAATGATGCATCTATAACGCAAAGTTTTAGTAGTGCTGACAGTGCCATCATCGACCAGCTGGGTGCAGAAAACTATGCCTCGATCACTCAGGTGGACGGTGGGGGCAATGAAGCATTGATTACGCAGCTCGGTGATCTGTCAAATGCTGATATCTACCAGAGTGGCATGAATAACATTGCTACAATTGATCAAGAAGACTCGCAGAACACTTGGGCCTACATCACCCAGATGGGTGAAGGGAACGAGGCATCGATCGTGAATCAACCCATCAGCGATAATGTGTCTGCATCCATTGATCAGGAAGGCAATCTTAACTATGGCCTCATCTCTACCTTCGACTCGGACGGTAATCAGCTTGCGATCACTACAATCGGTGACGGCAATAGTGCTACGATCGACGTAGATAGCTCCTTTGACACGGTTGCTGATATCTACCAAGATGGAGATGAGAATCTCGCCGACGTCTGGCAATACGAATTCAGTGATAATGCGTCTGCTTCGATTAGTCAGGAAGGTACAGGAAATGTCGCCATGGTTGATCAATTTGATGCCATGGACAGTTCAGCCAGTATCAGCCAGTCTGGTGGTGATCTCGTGGCAGACATCATGCAGTACAATGTCGCAAATGCTGCAGATGTCGTACAAACCGGTAATTTCAACGATGCACTGATCGTGCAGACTGGTGAGTCGAATGCCGCATCAATCGAACAGCATGGTGCATTCAACAGCGCCATGATCGATCAGTCCGGTAATAATAATGACGCCTCCATCTACCAGTCAGGCGCCTATAATGATGCGGATATCATGCAGTCGGGTGATTGGAATATAGCCTCTATCGAGCAGATCGGTTCTGACAATACAGCGAGCATCGATCAATCCGGTATGGGTACTGCGGATAGTCCGAATACGGCAAGTATCTCTCAGGTCGGTACTGGGCATACCGCCAGCATCATCCAGACCGGTGGTCCGGGTAACAGCGCGACCATCACTCAGTTTTAAAGCTGATCCAGTGATCTGAAAGAGAGGGCGGGGGCAGCCATGCTCCCGCCTCTCTTTTTAATCCTCCGGTTAACAACTATGTATAGGTTATGGCTCCTGATGTCCTTGTCAGTGTTTAATGCCCATGCTGACGCTACAGCGGATCCCAAAATGGCCTGGATCGAAACCTCAGAGATTGATGGGCGTTTGCACGTACAGGCCTATGTCAAATCTCCTAAAGTGGCTGAACTGGAGTATGATCTGATCAGTGCCAAATCCGGTCGATCAGGGACCTCTCTAACCAAGCAGGCAGGAAAGGTCAACGCCGAAGCGGGGCAAACCTACCCTCTGACCAAACTGCGGCTTGGTTTGGCAAAGGAGGATACATACAGACTGACGTTGAATGTCTATGAAAAGGGGAAATTGATTGCGGAGGATACGGTCGTCTTTCCCTGAAGTACCGAATAAAAAGAAGCATTGGACTGTTTGGAAAGGTGGATACATCCCTGTATCACACCTTGGTCGTGTAACAAGATCGTATCAAACTACCCTCAGTGAGAATGGCTCGGCAGATATCTCCATTAGCCGATAACCGGGTCTACTCTATTCCTCTCCCACTTGCGGTTCCACTTCCAGGATTCCGATAATCTTCAGACCGAGACTGACATCGGGATTCAATGGAGATGCCGTATCTACGATAGCGGCCTCAACCTCGACTTCGCAATCCCCAGTGTTGGTGTAGGCTTCCATTTCCATACCTTCTTCTTCAGTCTCGCCAACATCCGGCATCACCACCCTTTCCTCGACCAACCAGGTGCTCAGTTCATCCGGTTCCGGGCCTCCTGGCCCTTGTGAATTGCCGGAACCGCCTTGACCTTGACTCGCACTAATAACGATGACTCCCTCTGCTACGATGGCGTCATCCTCTTCAGCAAAGGTCAGGCTGTTGCTTTCATCAAAGTCATCGTCACCCAGTGCAATATCGCCTGAGCTGACGGCTTCCTTGATGCAGAGTTCGTAGGCATCTCGATCGAAAATGGCGTCCACATAGAAGTTATTGAAACCCGACGCATAATTCAGTTCCTCTCCATTAAAGAGATTCCCTGACTCGGTGGTTTCGATCCGGCAGTTGACGTTGTTTTGTGCCAATGCTGAACTTTGGCCGGACAATTCCACTGCATCATCATTACCGGAAATGTAAGTGGTGCCTTGCAGGGGTATGAGACGGAAGTTGTTTTCAGGAATGTCAACTTCGATATCCCACTCACCAGCCTGGCAACCATTATCTGTGGCGGCGGCCGCGGCAATGGCCAAGGCCGATTCGACCATGCAGTTGGCCAAGGCAAAACGACTCTGCACCAACACGCCTTCACAATCGATGTCTTCATCCGCATAGACCGGCATGGAACCGGCTAATGCGATGACACTGGCAATTGAAAGACTTAGAAACTGTTTTTTCATGATCTGTTCCTCTTTTTTTTCCATGCACTATATCCGTATTGCGTCTACACACTGCAGTAGAGGGCAACATGTGAGCGATAAAACCTACATCGCTCGTCAGTCAATTTATGATTCGCATAATAAGAAGTAAAGTACTATTTCGGATGATCGAATGATTTGAATCAAGAATTAATTGTTTCATAAATGATTATTTTCATTGATAAAAAAAAGCAAAAAATATATACAATTTATTGGGTTTCCCTGATCTGGTATGGGAATACCCTAGATATATATAAGGTTTAATGTCTCAACTTTTTACATGCGCTTCTGCTGACTGTGGTCTTTTACAGCTTCACAAGTCTTGCGGTCTGTTATGAAACGTCGAACACCCATCATCTGCCCGGTGACCCGCAGATGGCGATTGACTGTCTGGCAATTCAAGGGTGGTAGTCGGA
>JASJBU010000232.1 GCA_030066355.1 Gammaproteobacteria bacterium
ATCGAGCACACCCCTCTCCGCGGCTAAATTACAAGACGTACTGGATGCGGGATGTACCGGCGTGTCGGTATAGATTGCCATTTCTCTCTGTTTTTCGGGTTTTTATCCGCGGTGTTCTCTGATAAACGTTACCGGGCGCCCCAGTTCATGAGACTGACTGTCTCTATGGAGATGGGGAGAAGTTGGTTCAACCTTTTGTGCATCCAAAACAGGCTGGCATGCGTATAACCGGCCAGATATGCTTCTGACCACAATTTGTGGTGTGTGGGTTAAAACAATGCTAGATACCGTCCATCTGCTGAAACCAACCAGTTTTCCGGCCATCAATCGAGCGGCATTGCAGATCCTGCAGGTCAACCTCGGCTTTCGCTGCAATCTCTCCTGTGTCCATTGTCATGTCAACGCCGGGCCCAAGCGAACCGAGGAGATGTCCCGTGAAACGGCAGAGGAGGTCCTGATTTTTCTCCGCAAACACGGATTGCAGACCTTGGACCTGACAGGCGGAGCGCCGGAATTGAATTCAGAGTTCCGTTATCTGGTCGAGCAGGCGCGATCGATGGGCGTGCATGTCATCGATCGCTCCAATCTGACCATCCTCGAAGAGGAGGGACAGGAGGATTTGGCGGAGTACCTTGCCGCCCATCAGGTGGAGGTGGTGGCCTCGTTACCCTGCTATCTGGAGGAGAATGTGGATAGCCAACGGGGTAAGGGTTCCTACAGCGCCAGTATCGCCGCGCTGAAACGTCTCAATGCCCTCGGTTATGGCCGGCCTGACAGTGGCTTGCAACTCAATCTCGTCTACAACCCACTGGGACCCTCACTGCCACCGGCACAAGAAGCACTGCAGGCCGATTATAAAAAACAACTGGCGGAACGCTTTGGTATCGTCTTCAATCAGCTGTTCACCATCACCAATATGCCGATACAGCGTTTCGGCAGTTACCTGCAGTCGAAAGGTGAGTTTCAGAACTATCTGCAACTGCTGCGTGGGGCGCACCAAGCGGCTAACCTCGAAGCCGTCATGTGCCGTCATCTGGTCAGTGTGGATTGGCAGGGTTATCTCTATGATTGTGACTTCAATCAGATGTTGAATATGCCGCTGTCGGATGGGCATGCTTCTCGCCCACATCTGCGGGATCTGTTGGATTGCGACTTCAGCGGTCAACCGATCCAAGTGGCCGAGCATTGCTATGGCTGCACTGCCGGTCAGGGCAGCAGTTGCGGTGGTGCCCTGGACTGAAGCCGTCAAGATTCTCGAGCCCTTTTAAAGTATGTACACCAGACAGGGCGCCATGTTGGTCTTCGCCAAGGCTCCAGTCGCAGGTCAGGTGAAGACTCGCCTGATCCCAGCCTTGGGGGTAGAAGGCGCCACCAGGTTATACCGGAAGCTCCTGTGTGATCGCATCAACCGCTTGGTGTCTGCTCAGCTTGCGGCGGTCGAACTCTGGTGTGCACCCGATGCCTGCCATGAGGATTTTCTGCAGTTCGGTCGGCTTCCCGGTCTGACCCTGCACCAACAGCAGGGGAAAGACCTGGGGCAACGCATGGCCCATGCTACGGCGGATGCCTGGCAACGTCATCGGCATCTCATTTTGCTCGGTATCGACTGTCCCGCCCTGACCGACAAGATGCTCGAGCAGGGCTTGGATTGGCTGGCCGAGGGCGTTGATGCGGTGCTCGGGCCGGCCGAGGATGGCGGGTATGTGCTCCTCGGGCTCAACCGCACGGCGGATTGTCTGTTTCAGGGCATTCCCTGGGGTACCGAGGTGGTCGGGCAGATGACCCGGCAGTGTCTGCGAACAATGGATTGGGATTGGCGGGAACTCCCTGAGCTGTGGGACCTCGACCGGCCAGAAGATCTATCGCGCCTGGCTGCAAGTGGATTTGACTATTCGATTGAGGACGCAGGTCAGCGTAGCGGGGCGTGATCCCTTTCCAGACGGTGAATGAGTTTCATCAAACGATTTTGTTCTTTTTTACTCAGGTCGAGGAAGCGTCCGCCAATGCGGGTCGTGCCCCGATGCTTGATCTGACGGACATAACGGACTTCGAGACTGAAATAGAGCCGTTGATTTCCCGGGATCTGCAGCATGCAGGTGGTCATCTCATCCCCTCGGTGCAGGGATTCCAGTTCTTTGAGAACGAGCCCTATCCCCTGGAGTGACAGGTCGGCCGCGTAACCGGAGATCAACCGTTGGCCATAAGCGCCGAGCTGGCCGCGGAACGGTGGGGCGCCATTGAGCGGCACACGGTGAATCTCCCGTCGCTGGATATAGATGATCACCTTGGGAATATCGACCTGGTAGTAGGGAATGCCCGCCTGACTGCGTTCGGCAATAAACTGGAGATCGCATTCCACTTCGACCCCGTCGGCACGTCCGGCGAGGTGCAGGGTCTTGCGCCGCAGAAAAAGCTCGTGACCCGCCTCCGGGGTGATCTCGTCGAGCGCCATGATGCCGGTTTTCGGATTGATTCCGATGATCGCGGTGTTGAACGTCTCCGGATGGTCGCCGATCCTGGTTTCCAGCAGTGAACGCTTCTGTTGGAAGCCCTGCAGGATATGGATGATCTGCTGTCGGTCGGTCAGCCAGTTGGCATGATCCACCAAGGGGGTGTCATGGCTGAACAGTCTATGCAGTCTCTTCAGCAGCATGGGTCCATGGGTCTATAAGGAGTCTTGATCGGAGCGCCGGCCATGAGTTTCTCAGGCGTTGCCCAGCAGCTTGGCAGTCTCTGTTGATTGTGCTTCGCCGGTTGGGCCATAGATCTTCTGTGCCTGGGTTGTGCCACGCAGCAGATTCAGGGTATGGGTGACCTGGTGTCGGCTTTGCGTCAGCATACTGCCGTTAATCTCATTCTGTTTGCGACTGGTCTCCAACAGCTGCTCGAACTCTTTCCACTGTCTTCTGATCGGGCTGTCGGCGGGCGATTGCTGGATAAGCGCCTCGATACCTTTGCGGTCCGTGGAAAGCTCCTGTTGCTGAAGGAACACATTCTGTTGGTTGACCGATGCTTCGAGTTTCTCGATCTGCAGCTGCTTTTGTTGGGTGATTGCTTCGAGTGGTTCGAGCGAGGTGTTCTGAAGCAATTGATACTCCTCTTCGAGCAATGCCAGCAGTCCCTGTACTTGTTCGATCTCTGCTTGCAGGATCAGGGAAAAGATGTGATGTGATGGCATCGGGTTGTTCATAAAATGTATTCCTAGCGCCTGATAACCTTATGGTAATGAGAGTTCCATCATCAGCATCTTATTGGCGGAGTTTTGCGGATCGATCCTGAAGCTGCCTGTTGCCAGTTTTCGCTGCACTTCCTCGACCAATTGGGCGTCTACCACGGACATCTGAGAAATACGGTTTTCAAGCTGTTGCATTTCGGAGGCGGTATGGGTGAGACTGATTGTGTCGTCTGCACCGGCAACGGTTCCATGTAGAGACTTGGCACCTGCAGCTTCATCGGTACGATCGGTTTGCGCATTGCCACCGACGCCTTGCAGGTTTCCACTGGATAAGCTACTGATTTTTACCGCCATGAATCACCTTTAAATGAAACGCCCTGGAGTTGGCATCGGCATAACAACTGCTTACTTTAATATTGAAGGTTTTCTATTCTCATTCAATGCGCACCTGACCGGCTGCCACAACACGAGCCTCGAGTTGCTTTTTTGAAGAGAGGTTCTGAACCGGAATCAGTTCTCCCGGATTGCCGTTGCGTAAGGCCTTTCCCTTCATGCGCACCTGAATCCCGGAGTGTCCCGCCAGAATGGTAACCATCTGGCCGCGTTTGATGGTCTTCCGGGTGACCAACTGACTGGGAGTCAGAACTTGTTCGCGCCGTAAGTTGCGTTTCAGGGTTCTGCCAGTGACCTCCGCTATGGAATCGAAATGTCCCCGCAACAAGTGGTTGGTATCCCGGGTGACCAACCGGACATCGTTTGCCCCGATCACGCTGCCGCGGCTCAGGTCTCGCCTGGCTACGACGACCGGACCTTCGATGCCGATATGAGCGGTTACATAAAGTTTCCAGGGTTTGGATGAGTTGCACCTGATGCCCACCGTGGTTTTGCCCTGGTATCCGCGGTTTGTGGGACTGAAGGTTTCCATCGGTGACTCACAGCGAGTGAGTTTGATGCGATGGTCGAGCGGCGTCAGGCTGATGTTCAGCTTACCGGCAACCTCGCCGACCTGATCGAGCAGATGCTGTTTTGCGGCTGCAAGAATCCCTGCATGAGACTGATACGTCTTGCCATCAGCCTGGGCCATGGCCAGGCAGGAGGTTGCGAGCAGCAGCAGGGGAGCCGAGAGATTCACGCATTTCATGACTAGACGTCGTATTTTCGTCTTCATGCTGACTCCCGACTGCCGTTGGTATTTGCCATTCGACCACCTAGTGCATATAAAAGAAGGTATGAGTCTCATTAGTTTTCAAGGAATTAGTAAGAATTCCCATGGTTTGACGGCTGGCCAGGACAAGGCTGTTGCGCGGGCCGTACGATGAATAACATGCAATGACTATTCCAACGTATGTTGAATACTGTGGTCCGCCTAAAGATGACTTTTCGACTGCCGCCAAATAACCATGGTTGTGCATCAAGATCATCACAGGAGATAAGCAATGGGTGGCATGCTCGACGACATAGACATGCGAACACAGATGGCTGGGCAGAACCGGCTGGAGATGCTGCTGTTCCGCATGCATGGCCAGCAGCTCTTCGGTATCAATGTCTTCAAGGTCAAAGAGGTAGTGCATTGTCCGCCGCTGACTGAGTTACCCGGAGCCAATCCGGTGATTCGCGGAATTGCCAGCCTCCGGGGGACCAACATCCCGGTCATGGATCTGTCGCATGCGGTCGGTGGGCCCAGGATGGGCAATTCAGCAGACCAGTTCGTCATCATTACCGAGTACAACCGGAAAATGCTCGGGTTTCTGGTAGGTTCCGTCGAGCGCATCATCAATATGAATTGGGAGGATGTCCTGCCTCCTCCGGTCGGTCTGGGACGTGCCGCCTATATGACCGCGGTGACCAGGGTCGATGATCATTTGGTGGAGATCCTTGACGTAGAGAAGGTGCTCAGCGAAATCCTCGGTGTGGACGAGACGATCACCCAATCTGTGGACACGCTTGGACAGAATGCCCTGAGTAAGAAGGTCCTAATCGTGGATGATTCGATCGTGGCGCGCAAGCAAATCTCCCGAGTCATGGATGAGCTTGGCATCGAGTGTGTCACGAAGAAGGATGGGAGCGAGGCGCTCGAGCAATTGGAGGCTTGGTCGGAAGAGGGCAGAGTCAGCGACTGGTTGTCAATGATCATCTCGGATATTGAGATGCCGAAAATGGATGGTTATGCGTTGGTCATGGCGATTCGCAAAAATCCCAAGCTAGCCGACCTGTATGTCATTCTGCACTCCTCTTTGAGTGGAGTGTTCAACGAAGCCATGGTAAAAAAGGTGGGTGCTGACCATTTCTTGGCCAAGTTCAACCCGGATGAGTTGGTGCAAATGGTGTCCAGTCACCTCAAAGGCCTGGACTGAACAAAGGATTCAATCTCGAGTATCTCTCAAGTCGGCCAGATGCAGCCACGAGCCACCCTGTCTATCAATCCTGTTGAATATCGGGAGTTTCAGGAATTCCTCCAGCAGGCATGCGGCATCTTGCTTGGCAGCGGTAAAGAGTATCTGGTTTCCAGTCGGCTCAGCGCCCTGTTGGCTGAACAGGATATCGATGGTTTAGGGGGGCTATTGCGTACCTTGAAAGCCCCGGGTGGACAGGGTCTCAAGGTAAGAGTCATCGATGCCATGACCACCAACGAGACCTTCTGGTATCGGGATGTCAGCCACTTCGAGCTGCTGAGACAGAAGATATTCCCTGAATTGGAGAAGCGTCCGGGCGGGGCGATGCGCATCTGGTCGGCGGCCTGTTCGAGTGGTCAGGAACCGTACAATTTGAGCATGACGGTGGAGGAGTATCTCGGGGCTTCGCGCAACGGGTACAACAGATCGGTGGAAATCCTTGCCACAGATATCTCTACCCGAATGTTGGAACAAGCCCGGAGCGGCATCTATTGTGGGGTTGCTGCCGACCGTGGTCTGACGTCGGAGCAGAGTCGGCGATTCTTTGTTCCGAAACGGGACTGTCTGGAGGTCCTGCCGGAGATACGTCGCCGTGTCCATTTCAGGGAGCTCAATCTGACCAGCAGTTTCGCAGTGCTTGGACGCTTCGATGTGATCTTTTGTCGTAATGTGCTGATCTATTTTTCCCACGATCTCAAGCGGGACATCATCAATCGTATGGCTCAGGTGCTGAACCCTGGTGGCTATCTCTTTTTGGGGTCGACGGAGTCTATCAACCAACTCTCAGACCGGTTCGAAATGCGGGTCGACAGTGGCGGTATCGCCTACCGTTTGAAAGACTGACGTTCTACTCAAGCCTTTTTACTCCCAGTAAGAATTCTTTTCCCGGCAAGCCTTGCCGATCTACGGCAGACGCTTGCCGTCTTGAGCCGTGGTGATGCGGAATAGGTCCCGTCCGATCCCTGGATTACTCGATTGGCATGGATACTGCTCATCCTCTCACACACCAGGTGATTTGGAGTGATCAATGAATTTCGATGATGCTTTTGGCGTGCATCCCAGAGCCTTGATGTTGCGGGCAAGGCGTGCAGAGGTGATCGCGGGTAATCTGGCAAATGCGGACACTCCGGGTTTCAAGGCCCGGGACTTCGATTTCCATAAGGTACTGAACCAGGAACTCCAGGGTTCGGTACGGGTGAGAACCACCAACCAGCGTCACATCCAGCCTGATCCAGGTCTGGTTCCCGCTGCGCAACTGCTCTACCGCAGCCCCATGCAACCCTCACTGGACGGCAATACAGTCGACACCGAAAAGGAGCATACCGCGTTTTCCGCCAATGCCATCGAGTACCAGGCCAGTCTGGGATTTCTAAACGGCAAGATTCGTGGTCTACGCAAAGCGATTAAAGGTGAATAAGCATGTCTATGTTGAAGATCTTCGATACCGCAAGCACCGGCATGAGCGCCCAGAGTCTGAGACTCAATCTGGTGGCCAGCAATATGGCGAATGCCGATTCGGTCAGCAGCAGCATCGAGCAGACCTACCGTTCCCGTCAACCGGTTTTTCGCGCCATGTTGGATCAATTCAATCCTGATGCCACGGTGGTCGGGGTGAAGATGGCGGGCGTGGTGGAGAGTCAGGCGCCGTTGATCAAGGAGTTCTCGCCGGACCACCCGATGGCGGA
>JASJBU010000233.1 GCA_030066355.1 Gammaproteobacteria bacterium
TGTTTGTTCACCTTGATGATGAGTATGACAGCCGACGTCTGTGATTTGGACGAATTAGAAAATGGGATGCCTCGTAAAGAAGGTACGTTTGGTGCAATTTATTGGTGGACCGTAAAATTAGGTCAGGCTTTAGCATTGATTATTGGAGGGGCAGTACTTAGCTGGGTAGGCTTTGATGGTAATGCTGCTACCCAATCAGCGGAAACCCTAAGCCAATTGCGAATAGCAGATATCGTGATTCCGGCTGTTACAGCAGCTTTAGCTATTATGGTCATGTGGAACTACGACTTGACTGAAGAAAAAGCAAGAGAAATAAAAGCAGAGTTGGAAGAGAGAAGAGGTGCGTTGTAAGTTAATCACACGAAAAAGTTAAAAAATGTCAGCACAATTATTAATCATATTAGTGGGGATCGTCCTCATCGGCTTGGCAGTTCTCAGCAGTCTTGGCGAGAAAGGCGCTAGCGCAAAGCTCATTAGTCCAAAAATGGGTATACCATTGGGGATTCTTGGAGTATCGATGATCATATTCGGTAGCTATACATCAGATGTGGGGTATGTCACTAGTCAGATGGAACAAGTTTCCAGGGGAAACAAACTGGAGATTGAAGGCCCGGTTACTTCCGTCAAAGTGATTTCACCTGTTGAAGGAGACTATGTCGATTGCAGAATTCTATCCATGGGCGTTTATCCAAGAGGTCATGAGAAAGATATCTGGGTAGTACTCAAGCCTACAGATGAAAAATATTATCCTCAATCAGACCATACCAATACATCTTATAAACGAGATGGAGAATGGCAGGTCGTTACCCGGTTTGGTGGAGACCTTGAAGAAAAATATGAGCTAATTGTCTATGAAACTGGTGCTTCAGCTTCACAGTTTTTTAGTACAACTATCCAAGATTGGAAGAATCAGAAATCTTATCCTGGACTTGAAGATGCAGAGATGCCTGAAGGTGCAACAGAAGTAGACCGAATAAATGTGTATCTAGGAAAAAATTGTCGCGGTGTCTTCTAATTAACAAAATAAAAACAAAGCAAAATACGCGTATAGAAGATATCGACGTATTTCGGGTGAATCCAGCCGGGAACCGGCCGTCAGACTGGCATCCCTGCCCCTGAATCCCCGCACTCCGGTCGCCTGCTGGCCGCTCCCGGCCCCGGCAGGAGCAGAGGCGGCCACTCCGGAGGACTCTTGGTGTTTCGGGCTGTTTCCCCGGCATGTTCGGACTGGGTTCGGGTTCGAGAGTCACGCAGCGGTGACAAAGAAAAATCTCTTGGAAATCTTTAGCTTTCAGCGTGAAATTCCTGGGTGCGGCTTTCTTTTGATCAATTGGTCCGGCATTCGAATCGCCCACGGCCCACTGTTATTCCCCTAAGCCTATGATTTAAATGGACTAATTAAATCGATGAATCATTGATTAGATATCAATTCGTCCCTGGCATTGGGCGGCTCAGATAACTCCGACTAATGGATTTCAGAGTTCGAAGACAAAGGCTGTGCGCAAAAGTGGCAGCGCACATACTAACCAACTCTATAACCCGCTGAGCAACGTGGGAAAATCAGATAGGGGAAGGCTTTTGGCCAAACCTTTTCCTGGGACGGTGGCTCAAGGGGATAACCTGCTAATAACGAAATTATTCAGGCGATTATGAATGATCTGAAACGGAATGCCCACGGGAATCAGCGTGTTTGGTGCTGGCGGGAGAGCTATCGAGTCGCTTCGATATTCGCGGCGGTTGCCAGATAGGCATCAAAAAAGCCTCTTTTATTATTTCTGGAGCAAACAGTTCCGGAGATGAGATTAATGCGTCCGATGTGTGGGAGGGTTCGGAAACTGATCTTCCGAGTTCGCCGGCTAGTGCTGCTGTGTGACCGACCGGACGTTCGATTTTTCCTAACCGAGTCAGACCCTGTAAAGATCACGTGTGTGGCGCCGCCAACAAACTAAGTCACTTATTCACTGCAATATTCGTATACAAGCTCGGAACCTATTGAGAAACCATGGGTGGTAACCACGTCGATGAAGCACAGAACCATCAACACTCCAGAAGGCGGAATACAATTGGACGACTTCGACTCACCGGGGCGAAGCCAATTCCGCGGCCCTTGTCACAGACTTGGGAACAGCATCGGTACTTACGCGGGCATCTTGCGAGCACTGCCGTTAATCGCCGTACTTATCGTTTCGTTGGCGCTAGTACCGCCGGCATTTGCGCAGGAGGAACTCGTCGTACTCACCTGGTCGGAATACCTGGATCCGGACCTCGCGGAAGAATTCGAAAAAAAGAGCGGAATCAAGATCCGCTTTACCTACTTCGAAACGGATGACGACCGCAATCGCATACTGGCCGAACACGACGGCACGGGCTTCGACGTCGTGCTCGTCAACGGCTCTAACATTGCACCCTACGTACGGCGCGGCTGGCTGAAAACACTCGATGAGGCCAGTATCCCGAACCTGCGTCATATAGAACCGCGCTGGCGCGATGCATTTCCCCATGCGCGCGAATTCGGTGTTCCATATTTCTGGGGCACGCTCGGCATCGCCTATCGCAAGGATCTCTTTCCGGACGGCTTCAAGAGCTGGAATGACCTGTTCGAACCGGCTGAGGCGCTACGCGGCCGGATCGTGATGATCAAGACCAACCGGGAAGTCTTCGGCATGGCCCTGAAGGGTCTCGGCCATTCCATGAATTCCCAGGACCACGACGCATTAAGGGCGGTGGAAAAGCTGATCGAGGGGCAGCTACCGTTTGTCCGTGCTTACTCTTACGTGGCACTCAACGAGGAATCTGCCCTCGTGACCGGTGACGCCTGGGCGGCCATGGTCTACAACGGCGACGCCATAGCGCTTAACGAAATCGATGAAAACATTGCCTATGTGATCCCGACTGAAGGCACCAATCTATGGTCTGACTACCTTGCCATTCTGAACAGCGCAATGAATCCGACCGGGGCAGCTAGATTCATCGACTTTTTGAACCGACCCACGGTTGCCGCACGCAACGCCGAATACATGTATTTCGCGACACCCAATCGGGCCGCTGAAGCGCAACTACCGAGAGATTTCCTCGACAACCCGGATATATACCCCGGCAAGGACGAAATGGCTCGCTCGGAAGCCCTTGGTACTGTCTCGCCGCGGACACTGAAACGCATCAATACCTTCATGAATCGTATCGTTCAGTAGCATTGCCACGATCATTTTGAATCTTCAGACCAAGATCCTCGCATTATTGAGCCCTTTCGTAGTGGTGCCACTGATGGCGCTGGGTACGCTGGTCTATTTCCAGCTCAAGGCGGGCGCCGAACGCGAGCTGGAACGTGAACTCGCTGACAGCGTCAGCCAGGCGGTGCAACAGTTCAACGCCCGACTGGGTGTTGCGGAAGCCAACTTGCGTCGTTTCGTGTCACTTGACCTGATCGAACGTTACCTGCTCAACGAAAGTGAAGTCGACCGCTACGAGCTTTTGCAACCGAGCGTGCTCAAGATTTTTGCAGGCCATCAGCAGGCGACGCCCGACGACTTCGAAATCCGGGTACTGCTACCAGACGGCTACGAGGACACACGCTCGGTACTGCGCGACCTTCCCAACCAGACCGAAGAGGAGGGAGAAACCGCTTGGTTCGAACGCATCGCGCATGCAGACCAGGACATCCAGTCACAGATTCTCCGCCACCCCGACACCAATCAGATCGCCCTGGTCACGTCATTTCGCGTGAAGCTGAACGATCGGCGAGTTGACCCAGTGTCCGCGCCGGCTAAGCTGCGCGGATACGTGGTCATTAGCAGCCGGCTTGACTACCTGCGCACACTATCCACGGCCACCGGGAGTTCCGCGGAACGTCTCATCCTGTTCACCGATGCTACGGGTAACAAGTTGTTTTCCAGCAACGGCGGCGAAGCGGATATCACCGACATCAAGACACACGCCCGGGAACAGTCCCTGTTTGTCGCAGCACACGCCGGTTCAGAGTACGTGATGCGAGCAAGCGAGGTGCATCACGGACTCTTCGTGGTGGCGGCTCGTGATGCAAACGCCCTGCTCTACCCGATCAAACGTCTGGGCACGAACATCGTAATCATTACGCTGGTCGCGGTGTTAATGACCAGCGCGGTATTGCTGTTTGCCCTGCGTTCACTGCTGCTTTCGCCCCTTGAAAAACTGCGTAACGCAACGCAGACCATTGGTGACGATGGGTCTTTACCACCCATCGAAATCAACCGCCAGGACGAAATCGGCGATCTGGCCAAGTCATTCATAGACATGGGCCAACGGTTGGCCGAGTCGCATGCGCACGTTCGCCATATTGCCTACCACGATTCGCTAACCGGGCTGCCCAACCGCAGACAATTCGCTGACTCTCTCACCCGTACACTTCATCAGGCCCGGCGCGAACAGTCGGTGGTCGGCGTGTTGTTCCTCGACATCGACGATTTCAAACGTATCAACGATTCCCTGGGGCACGATGCAGGTGACGTCCTGCTCAAGGAATTCTCGGCACGATTGACTACGGTCGTGCGAGGTGCTGATCTGGTAGCTCGGGCAAACAACGAAATCGCGGTGATGAGACCGCCGCCGAACACCATCGCCCGCATCGGTGGCGACGAGTTCATCATACTCTTAACAAACCTTCGTCAGACGGCGGACTGCACGCCCATCGCTACACGGCTCCTTAAGGCCATTACGGAACCCCTGACGCTCTCCGGCGAGGTCTGTCAAATAAGCACAAGCATTGGTATCGCTACGTTTCCAAAGGACGGCGATGACACCTCCACCTTGCTCAAGAATGCAGACATCGCTCTCTATCAGGCGAAGGGTCGCGGTAAAAACGCGTATGCCTTTTTTGACAAGGCCATGAACGATGCGGCGCGTGAGCAACTCGAAATCGAGACGGGACTGCGCAAGGCAATTCTGGACGATGAACTTGTGTTGCACTACCAGGCTAAGGTCGATACTCACACTGGCGCACTGGCAGGCGCCGAAGCACTCGTTCGCTGGCTATCGCCAAGCGAAGGGATGGTTCCTCCGGGCACGTTTATACCCGTCGCAGAAGAGTCTGGCTTGATCGACGATATCGGCCAGTGGGTTCTTCGAGAGACCTGCCTCCAGATCAATCGATGGCGTGCTAAAGGGCTTGTTCCAGTCCCAATAGCCATCAATGTTTCGAACCGGCAACTTCGCCGTTCGAGTTTCGCCGCAGATATTGAGCAAACCCTGACTGAGTTCAATGTCGGGCCGGAGTTGGTCGAGATCGAACTAACCGAGACCAGTGTCATGGACGCAGGAGCACAGGGCATCGAAACTCTCAAGGCATTTCGCGCATACGGGCTAGGAATCTCACTGGACGACTTCGGTACCGGTCACTCTTCGCTCGCTTCCCTGAAACAACTACCGATCGATACCGTGAAAATCGATCGTGAGTTCGTGCAGGACATTGGGGATGACGATGACAACACCGCAATGGTCGCGACTATCGTCGCCATGAGCAAGACATTGAACCTTAAAGCAGTCGCCGAAGGAGTCGAGACCGAGGGCCAGCTCGACTTCCTTAAGGCCTGCGGGTGCCCAGTGGTGCAGGGTTATCTCCTAAGCAGGCCGGTGCCGGCGGCTCAATTTGAGCAGTTGTTGCGCAACCGGGCCATTCACACCTCACCATTGTCAATCACCTCCGCCGCTGATTCCTAGAGCCCGTACACGGGTTCAGCCAGGTACCGATGACGATGAAAGATTCGACATGAAGATGCTCAGCGCCAGTGACTGCGAACGAGAATTCGTCGAGTTTCCCATCCTGTCCACCACCTCTTTTTGCAATATGAATTTCATGTTCGAAATCACCTCACGCGAATCGAGCAGGTGAAATAGGATCGGTGTGGAGATGTTGTAAGGCAGGTTGCCGACCAGGCGCAGTTTGCGTTCATCGGTTTTCAGCTCGGCAAATTCGAATTTAAGGCATCCAAGTTATGCAAAGTCAGGTCGCAATAAGACGCGCACTTCTTCTGCACGATGGGAATCAGGTCACGATCAATGTCAACTGCCTCGATTAGTCGGTCACAGGGTTTCGGCGTGATTGCGTTAACGATTTTTTGAATCAGGATCGTGTCGTGCTGTAAGTTCTGCCCAAACTGGCCGCACGGTCACCATTTCAACGCTACCAAATCGGCATAAATGTACTGTCGGCGAAACCGTGACCACTCCGTGGTCGCGCTTGTCTAACTCTGCGTAATCCGCAGGAAAACCACTTTGGTAAACGCTTCTGGCCGAACCTTTTCCTGGGACGGTGATTCAAGGGGTTATCCTTCCAATAAGTAATATTTTCAATGAGTTATAAATGTGCATGTTTGAATTATCCACATAATCCAACTGGATAGAAACAGTGGTGGTGCGCGTATGCTGCAAACATTCGAACGTGTCGTATGGTATTGTTATTAAACAATATTACGGATATTCAGTTTGTACAATGAGCAACTTCATACAACCGTTCCATCTACTGGTTATCGCTCCAGCGGGTTGGCTTAATCGCCAGCAGCAGGTTGTCATCGACTATCTCATCGAAGAGAACCGAGTGCTCAAGGATCAACTCGAAGGTCAACAGCTTCGTTTCACCGACGAACAACGGGTACGGTTGGCTGTGAAGGCCAAGGTACTAGGTCGTCAGGTACTTGATGATCTAGAGACGCTTGTAACACCCGATACGCTGCTTGCCTGACATCAGAAGCTGATCGCGCTGAAGTGGACCTTTGCCAGGAAGGGACCTTTGCCAGGAAGGGACCAGGTCGGCCCCGCGTATCGCAAGAGATTACCGATTTGGTACTCCGCATGGCAAGAGAGAATACCTCCTGGGGTTACGATAGAATCCAAGGTGCTCTCACCAATCTCGGCCACGTCATTGCGCCCAATACTGTCAAGAACATACTGAAAAGGCATGGTATAGAACCGGCTCCAGAGCGGAAGAGACGTACTTCATGGAAGACTTTCCTGAAAACGCATTGGGAGCAGATAGCTGCCACTGACTTTTTCACGATTGAGGTCTGGTCAACCGGGGGACTGGTTACATATTACGTGCTGTTTGTCATACATCTTTCAACACGTTCCGTTCATATTGCTGGTGTAACATCAAGCCCCAATGGTGCCTTCATGAAGCAAGTGGCCCGCAAATTGACGATGTGGAGGATGGCTTTCTCCTCGATAAAGCGTTTCTCATCATGGACCACGATACAAAATACACAGAGGAT
>JASJBU010000234.1 GCA_030066355.1 Gammaproteobacteria bacterium
CTCGGTGGCCTTTGCAACCGAAAGTCGCAAAATCACCTCACCGCGGTCAGTGAATTTTATCGCGTTCCCCATCAGGTTATACAGGATCTGGGAGATCCGCAGTTGATCGCCCTTCAGCTCCTTTGGGACTCGGGCGTCGACTTGAGTGAGCAGTTCTACATGCTTTTCATGCGTCTCCGTGCTCAGCGTTGAAGCCACACTCATTACCAGCTCTCGAATATCGAACAGCTCGGATTCGAGTTCCAGTTTTTTCGCATCGATCTTGGAAAAATCCAGGATATCGCCAATCAACGCCCTCAACAGATGGGCCGATGCATTGATGGAATGCAGATAGTCCTTCTGTTCAGCATCCAGGGGGGTGGTTTGCAGGAGGCGCGCCATTCCGATGACACCGGTCAGGGGTGTGCGCAGTTCATGGGTCATGGTGGCCAGAAAATCCCCCCTGGCCTTATTGGCACGCTCTGCTTCCTGTCTGGCCTCATGCAGTTTGCGTAACAGCGAATACTGATACATGGGCAGCATGACCAACAACAGAAGAAAAAAGAACGCCTCGAAGCGGTGTTGTTGCCATTCGTTGAGCGCGAATAAGACGATATTGTAGGCCACGACGCTGAGCACCGAAGCCACCATCAACAGGTTCTTACCATAGCGGGTGCCGTAGGACACGAAGATCCAGATGTAGAGGAGATAAAATGGGCTGATCGCCTCTTTGGTCAGAAAGATGGCCAGACTTGTCGCACTGATGTCAGTCAGCAGGCTGATGTAGCGGCGTATCTTCAATTCATGTCTGTAATAGACACTGAAAAGCAAGCCCGTAAAGATGACAAAGTAACCACCGAACAGCAGGAAAAAGTGAAAAGAGTTGACTGCGTAGTAACCGGTCCAGACACCCAATCCCATGTACGCAACACTGAACAACCAGATTGCCAGGCGTATCCAGGCCGACTGATATTCAGGATTTCGCCACAGATCCTTGTTGGTAAACAGGGAGAACATCAGTTAATCCTTTTATTTTGAGTGGTTAAAGTCCGTGAGTTATCCATACACTGAGGACTGCCAGACGGTATACATACAGCGCCTGCGAGGTCCCCGGGGGCTCCAACGTTGTGCGAACTAAACAGATTGATTTATGATTGATAATTCTGCTAGAAAATATACAGATCTCTCTCTATCCTGATCATACTATAGTGACCGCTGTTAAATTCTTCCAGAACGTGACATGCAACATGAAGTGCCGATAAAGACCAGTGACAGTGACTCTTCCGATGAGCGGAGAATGCTGCAACGCCGCCAGCTCGTCTATTACCTGCGCGCCTGGGATGCGGACAAGAGCGAAATGCTGGGACATATTGTCGACTTCACCAGTCATGGTCTGATGTTGATCAGTGAGGAACCGGTCCAGATTGGTGGAGAATATTCACTTGAAGTGAGGTTACCCGATGCCCAAGGCGACATACGCCCCATCAACTTCCGGGCCATCTGTCGTTGGAGCGGCAGCAAGAACCACAGCTCACACTTCGACTCTGGTTTTGAGGTGGTGGATCAGGCAGTCGAGGGAATCGACAGCTTGAACCAAATGACCAGCGTCTACGGCTTTGGTTTCTGACTCGGCCAAAATCCGCTGATTCCGGCAATCCCCTGCCCACCATTCCACTTGGCCCGCAGAAGGTCATCCATGCCGACCCCCCCCAGCGCGTAGACCGGAAGATTGACGTCATCCACCCATCGGGCAAAACGCTCCCAACCCAGAGGCTGTGCAGCCGGATGTGAACGGGTCTGCTGGACGGGCGAGAGCAGCGCATAATCCAGACCGAGCCGTTCCGCCTGTCGCAGTTCCACGGGATCGTGACAGGACGCGCCCAACAAGCCAGCACCTTCCAGCCTGCGCTCCATGGCCATGAGTTGATATCGAGTCAAATGGATGCCATCGGCACGTCCGACCCACCGCTCAGGATACTGCGGACGGTTGATGAGGAGTCTGGCACCCTGGTTACGACAATGGATCAAAACGGTCTCCAGCAGCAGTCGGTATGCCTCGTCCGGCAATTCGTGGGCCCTGAGTTGCACCAGACTTAGCCCACCAGACAATGCCTGCCCCAGGCGCTCGATGAATCCAGCCCGCTGAGCCGGATCATGCCCAGTAATCAGATAGCAATCCGGCAGACGCAAGGCACTGAGGATTGGACGATCCGCCGCCGGGAAGTCTTCCGCTCGCATCTGTTGCGGATGCAACCATTGCAGGGGCTGGCCCTCCATACCCTGGGGGCTTCCTGCGAATTCCTTCACCCGGTGGACATCGAGCAATACAGACCGGTCTGTGTAGTGATGCGTGATGCGGATCAGGGGTTCAGAACGTAAAGAGGTGACATTCAACTCCTCCAGCAACTCCCGCTGCAACGCCTGACTCACCGTCTCGCCCGACTCCAGTTTGCCGCCGGGAAATTCCCAAAGTCCACCCTGATGAACATGCGCGTGACGTTTACTGATCAGAATGCGTCCCTGATCATCCTCGATAGCAGCGGCGGCAACATGGATGAGCTTGGCGGTCATGGAGCTGAAACTGTCAGACGAATCAGGCGTCAACAACCCATCGGTTGTTCAGGTCCGATATTCTGCATTGATCTTCACGTAGTCGTAGGAGAGGTCGCAGGTCAACACGCGAGCCCGCGCCTGCCCCCTCCCCAGTTTCACCCCGATGGTGAATTCAGGCCGATCCATAACCTGTTGTCCAGCGGCTTCCGTATAGCTTGCGGCACGCCCACCGTCTCGTACGATACAGACATCGTCCAGCCAGATCTCGACTTGTTCGATCGCCAGCTCATGCAGGCCGGCACGTCCCACGGCCGCAAGAATCCGCCCCCAGTTGGGGTCCGCGGCGAACAAGGCCGTTTTAACCAGCGGTGAGTGAGCGATGGTATAGGCCACTGTCCGCGCCTCCTGTTCATCAGCTGCCTGCTCGACCTGAATCTGTACCAGCTTGGTCGCCCCCTCACCATCGCGAATGATCTCACGGGCCAGATACATGCAGACCTCTCTGACCGCTTCGCTGAGTTTACGATAGGCCGCCGACCCGGCATCCGTGACCGGTGCCAGGGAAGAGACCCCGCTGGCCATCAGGATACAGGCATCATTGGTGGAGGTGTCGCCATCTACACTGATGCTGTTGAAAGAGGGCTCGAGTGCTTGCTGAAGACAGCTCTGCAACAAGCCAGGCTCCACTTTCAAGTCAGTCGCCAGATATGCGAGCATGGTCGCCATATCCGGGCGGATCATTCCCGCTCCCTTGGCAATCCCGGTCACCGTTACCGCCACCCCCTCGACCTCGAACTGCCGGGATACCATTTTGGCACGGGTATCGGTGGTCATGATGGCCCCAGCAGCCACCGGCCAAGCCGCACCATCGAGTTGCGCGAGCGCATCGGGCAGCGCCTTGAGCAGTCTCTCCACCGGCAGATGTTCACCGATCACACCTGTGGAAAAGGGCAGTACCTGTGTAACCTCACAGCCGACCAGTGCGGCCAACGCCTCACAACTTTGCACCGCAGCCTGGAAACCCTGACGGCCGGTACCGGCGTTCGCATTGCCCGAATTCACCAGCAGATAGCGGGGAACCGTCTTCTGCAAATGCTGGCGTGCCAGTTCCACAGGGGCGGCACAAAAGGCGTTGCGGGTGAACACCCCGGCACAGCTCGCCCCCTCCGCCAGCTCGATGACCAACAGATCATCCCGGTCAGGATAGTTGATCCCGGCCGCCGCGATCCCGAGACGCACTCCCGGTACCGGTAAAATGGATTCCGACAGACTCAACTCAGGCGCCCGTGACAGTGTTTATACTTCTTGCCGGAACCGCAAGGACAGGGTTCATTGCGTCCGATCTTGCGTCCCTCGCGAACAAAGGGCTGTTGCTCCTCCGCTGCGGTGGGTTGGGGCTCATCCGCATGATCCTCTTCCCCCAGACCATGGAAGGCTTCATGTTTGAATTCGAAATCACTGGCCTGGGTTTGTTGTTCCTGAATGGCCATCTGTTCAGGATATTGGACCTGTACCTTGGAGAGCAGCCCGATCACTTCCCGCTTGATGCTGCCAAGCATACCGGAGAACATCTCGAAGGCCTCCCGCTTATACTCCTGTTTCGGATTCTTCTGGGCATAGCCGCGCAGATGGATACCCTGACGCAGGTAATCCATGGACGCCAGGTGTTCCTTCCAGTGACTGTCGAGGGTTTGCAGCATGACCGCTTTTTCGAAGTGACGCATGGCCTCGGGGCCGGTGGCCTCCTCCTTCTCCTTGAAGATCTCTTCCAGGGTGCCCATGATGCGCTGCTTGAGGGTCTCTTCGTGCAGGTCGTGATCTTCATCCAGCCATTTCTGGATAGGCCAATCCCCACCGAACTCCTCTGTCAGGGCCTGACTCAGACCTGGGATATTCCACTGCTCCTCCATGCTCTCGGGGGGTACGTAACTGTGGAAGATATCATTCACTACGTCAGACCGCAGAGCGGCAATTGAATCGGAGATGTCCCCGGTATCCATGAGGTCGTTGCGCTGCTCGTAGACCACTTTGCGCTGGTCATTGGCGACATCGTCGTACTCCAGGAGCTGTTTACGGATATCGAAGTTGCGACCCTCCACTTTTCGTTGGGCATTCTCGATCGCCTTGGTCACCCAGGGATGCTCGATCGCCTCGCCCTTCTCCATGCCCAGCTTCTTCATCATGCCCCCCACTTTATCGGAGGCGAAGATGCGCATCAGACTGTCTTCCAGGGAGAGATAGAAACGGCTGGAACCCGGATCGCCTTGGCGTCCTGACCGACCGCGCAGCTGATTGTCGACGCGCCTCGATTCGTGCCGTTCGGTGCCCACTACATGCAACCCGCCGGCATCGATGACCTGTTGATGTCGCTGCTTCCAGGCCTCGCTGATTTGCGACCTTTTGGATTCATCCAAATCGTCACCCGGTTCAGCCAGCTCGGCTTCCAGGTTGCCGCCGAGCACGATATCGGTACCGCGGCCCGCCATATTGGTGGCGATGGTCACCGCACCGGGACGACCCGCCTGAGCCACGATGCCAGCCTCCTGTTCGTGATGTTTTGCATTCAGTACCTTGTGATCGACTTTTGCTGCATCGAGTAACTTGGAAACCAGTTCTGAGGTATCGATGGAGGCAGTACCCACCAATACGGGTTGGCCTCGCTTCACACAGTCCTGGACATCCTCGAGTATGGCGTCGTATTTCTCCTCCGGGGTGAGGTAGACCAGATCGCCCATGTCGTCGCGGATCATGGGCTGGTTCGTGGGAATAACCACGACCTCCAGGCCGTAGATCTGCTGGAACTCAAAGGCCTCGGTATCCGCGGTACCGGTCATACCTGCGAGTTTTTCGTAGAGCCGGAAATAGTTCTGGAAAGTGATCGAGGCCAGGGTCTGGTTCTCATTCTGGATCTCCACCCCCTCCTTGGCCTCCACTGCCTGATGGAGGCCGTCGGACCAACGGCGCCCCGGCATGGTACGGCCGGTGAACTCGTCGACGATGACAATCTGACCGTCCTTGACGATGTACTCCACGTTTTTCTGAAACAGGGCATGCGCGCGCAGGGCCGCGTTGACATGGTGCATCAGCATGATGTTATTGGAGTCGTAGAGGCTGGCACCCTGCTCCAGCAACCCCAGTTCGGTGAGCATCTCCTCGACGTGTTGATGCCCCTCCTCACTGAGATAGGTCTGACGGGCCTTTTCGTCCACCGAGAAGTCCCCCGGTCCGAAATCGGGTTTGCCTTCTTCATTGGTGATCGGATCCTGACGGGTCAGTCGGGGTATGATCTTGTCGATCGCCATGTACAATTCGGAGGAATCGTCCGTGGGTCCGGAGATGATCAGCGGTGTCCGCGCCTCGTCGATGAGGATCGAGTCCACCTCGTCGACGATGGCATAGAAGGGTTTACGCTGCACCCGCTGCTCCGCGCTGAAGGCCATGTTGTCACGCAGGTAATCGAAACCGAACTCGTTGTTGGTGCCGTAGGTGATGTCTGCCGCGTAAGCCTCGCCCCGGGTCACCGGTTTGAGTTGGGGGTAGCCGCCGGTCGATCCGTCATATTGCAGATCCAGCAGATACGACGAGCTGTCCGGACCCATACCCCCGGAGGAGTTGATGACACCCGTACTCAGACCCAGGAAGCTATAGATGCGGCCCATCCACGCCGCGTCGCGCCTGGCCAGGTAGTCGTTCACCGTTACCACATGCACACCCTTACCCGGCAGGGCATTCAGGTAGGCTGCCAGGGTGGCGACCAGGGTCTTACCCTCACCGGTGCGCATCTCCGCGATCTTGCCCTGATGCAGCACCATACCGCCGATCAACTGGACGTCGAAGTGACGCATCTGCATGACCCGGCGACCAGTCTCCCGTACCACCGCAAAGGCCTCATGCAACAGGTCGTTCAGTGTCTCGCCCTGCTCCAGACGCTGTCTGAACTCTTGTGTCTTGGCACTCAGTTGCGCATCTGTCAGGCCTTGTACATCGGCTTCCAGCTTATTGATCTGGACCACCGTCTTGGACATCTTCTTGATCAGGCGGTCATTACGGCTACCGAAGATCTTTCTGAATATTTTACTGACCATCTGTATTGGGTTTCCGTGAAAAAAGCGAAATCAGGCGATCATACCGCAACCGCCCGGTGACATGAATATGGGGGGATTCGCAAATACTGGATTTTCGACCAGACCCTGTTTGCGGGTCCGGCTAGTCAGAATCAGACGCGCTCCTGATTCCGCTTGGCCTTGATGTATTTCGCCGGGTTTACAGTTCTGCCGTTTCTCAACACTTCGAAGTGCACATGCGGTCCGGTTGAACGGCCACTCGAACCCATCTTTCCGATCACCTGCCCTTGTTTGACCCGATCGCCTATCTCGACAAGGATCTCTTTGTTGTGACCATAGCGTGTGACATACCCCTTGCCGTGGTTGATCTCGACCAGGCTGCCATAGCCATCACGCTTTTCCGACCAGGTCACCACACCTGCCGCTACGGCCACCACATCGGACCCCTCTTTACCAGCAAAATCCATCCCTTTGTGCATGGTACGTTTTCCGGTGAAGGGGTCGTTGCGCATCCCGTAGTATGACGAGATCCAACCTTTGGTGATCGGTTTGCCGGTGGGATGCAGGGTTTCTTCCAGATTGGAATTCATGATCAAGTCTTCCATCAGACTCAATTGTTGTTCGCGATCATTGATCATCT
>JASJBU010000226.1 GCA_030066355.1 Gammaproteobacteria bacterium
TGGATGGGAATTCTGCGATTCGATCGATTCATACGATCTGTCCGGAGACGCGCTTTATTGTTCACACCGGATCGGTCAACTACATTCTCCCCACTGATCTTGAAGGGATGGGCATCAAGCAGAGACACATCCCTTCAAGATCAGTGGGGAGAATGTAGTTGACCGATCCGGTGTGAACAATAAAGCGCGTCTCCGGACAGATCGTATGAATCGATCGAATCGCAGAATTCCCATCCATACCCGGCAGGCGCATGTCCATGATGCAGATGTCATAGTGTGCTCCGTTGGCCAGGACTGCGACGGCCTCTTCACCGGAAGCGGCTGTATCGGCCCGCAATCCTTCATCCTCGAGAAAGACCTTAAGGCTGGACGCGATCAAGTACTCATCATCCACAATCAGGATACGCATGCTTATTGCTGGCTAAGACTATCGATAGGGTAAACGTATGACAAATCGGCTGCCTTTGCCGAGCATCGAATCCACTGAAATAGTACCCTTATGTTGTTCCGTAATGATGTAGTAGGAAACCGACATCCCCAATCCAGTTCCCAGTCCGATGGGCTTGGTGGTAAAAAATGGCTCGAAGACACGGCGTTGTACCTCTTCGCTCATACCAGGTCCGTTGTCCTCAACCTCAATTCTCACCCAATCAACCTCCTTTCGGGTTCTGAGCACGATCTGCTGCTGGGTACGGTCCGCTTGCCCGGCCATGGCATGCGCAGCATTCTTGATCAGATTCAGCAATACCTGCTCGATCTCCGTGCGGTCACAGGGAACCGCCGGTAGGTCTGATTGATACTCTCTGATGATCGTGATTTTTTTAAAATCGTAGGTTTTTTTCAAATCGTAGTCACTGGCGGCGATACGTACTACGGTATCGAGCAGTTCATTGATCGAGAGTGGAGAAAACTCTGTTGTACTGCGACGGCTGAATGCCAACATGTCAGCGACGATACGTCCTGCCCGTTCGGCCGCCTCACGAATCCCCTCTAGAAAACCAAGAATACCGCGCCTCTCGAGAAACTCATGCATGACCGCAAGATCCAAACCCAGTTCCTTGGCCGTTGCCGTGCTGGCCGGCAGGTCGGATGAGAGCCGACGCATGATATTCTGGCTGCTCTGCAGAACCCCGCTGAGTGGATTATTGATTTCATGGGCCATGCCCGCAGCCAGCCCCCCTACCGTCATCATCTTTTCAGTCTGCACCATCATCTGTTCCATCTGAATCCGCTGGGTCACATCATCGATTCGAATCACGGCTCCCCGATTCTTATCGGTACTCAACGGATAGATCACGATCTCAGAAAACCTTGGTGTGCCATCCATACGGGTGACGTGTCTCTCGATTCGAGTGGGTTTGCCGGATTCGATGGCCTCCTTCAATTCTCGCATTCTGGAGGCAAAGACAGGTAATGCTTCGGAAAAAGACCGGCCTTGAACCTCACTGGCCGTCATGGCGGACGCCTTTTCCGCCCCCTTGTTCCACATCGTGACATTTGCTTCGGCATCCACGGCCACCAGGGTGGAGGGCATGGAGTCGAATACGTTTCTCAGATAGGCACGGGTTGCCTCAAGCTGCTCCGCTGTCTGTTGCAGGCGATGATTGGCGCGGTCGAGCATCATGGCTTCGCGTTTCCTGTGCAGGCTCAACCATGACATACGCCAAAAGACCAATCCAACAAGCAGCAACCCGCTCATCAGTTGCCAGCGAAGTTTGTTGATACTGTCATCCACGCTGCCGAAATCCTTGACAAAGACCAATGATGCCAGTCCTTGATAAGAGTATCTGATCTTCTCTTCCAGTCGGTGCGGGCGGTCTGCCGGTGTGTCGCGTTGAAAATGTCCCAATACGAAGCCGTTGGCTGCTGTGATCTTGAGTTCATGGGTGTATCGAACATGCCGACCCCAGGTTTCCACCAAGCCACCCAATTGCTCAAAATTGTTCTGCTGCAGGGTACTGCTCAGGGTTGATTTTATGAACTGTATGTCATCCTTGGCATTGTCGATGGCAATCTGAAGTAGACGTTCCCGCTGTTGTTCCAATATGGCAAAGGTGGAAGCGGTCAGAATGAACATCAACAGCATCAAACCTGGCCAGGGGGTTCGGAGACGATGGTGCATGGCAAACTGACAGTTATTCCACGCCGTGAGCACTCAACGACTTGAGCACGCTACGCAAGTTGTCGTAATGTGCATCCTCGACAGGCACCAATCCCGTGACTCCCTGCTTGATGGACCTCAATATCCCTCTACCCTCCGCTGTTTCCGCCAATCCGAACAGGGCCTTTTTGACTGTAACGACGAATTCGTCATCTGCATCTGATCTTGCGACAAATATATGCTCGGAATAGGGGGCGCTTTTGGCAAATGACCTCAATCCCCTGCTTTTGAATGACTCCATGACCTCCTCTTTGACCGCTCCCGCATCGAACGCCCCGGAAAGGACGGCCAAGGCCACGTTTTTATGGCTGCCGAGGAATTGATAGTCAGCCAGATCATCCACATCCAACCCCGCTTCCAGCAGCATATGACGTGGCACCAGGTGGCTCATCGTGGAGGCTGGATCACCGAAGGCAAAACGTTTCTCACGCAGGTTCTCGATAGCACCGACCCCACTGCCGGAACGAGTCACCAAATAACCGTGAAAGAATGGCTTGCCCCCGACCTCGAGCCTCGCCAGGAGTGGTTTTTGACCGTATTTATCCACCATCCGAACATAGGTGGCAGGACCGAGATAAGCGATATCCACCCGGTCCGTGCCGATATGTGCAATGTGCTCACTATAATCCCGACCGATGCGCACCACGACCTTGGTTCCCAACACCCGTTTGAGGTAGGAGGCCAGGGGTTGATAGCGTTTCTGCAATTCCTGATAAGGAAGATAAGGGTGTACCGCCAAAACAATGGGCCTATCGGCTTTCTCTGCCGCACTCAGCGTCGCCCAATAAAACGACGCCAAGAGCAAAAAACTGCAGAACGATCTTTGCAATAGTCGTGGCATAAACATAACCTTCAAGGCATGAAATTGATCAGAACCCAATGCTGGCTCACACTGCCTGTTCTTGTGTTTTACGATTGCCCGACGTCTCCAGAGCAATCTGCTACCCACCTGTTAGCTTAGCAATTGACGGAGTATGCTACACAGAATTTTCTCGAACGACAGCCATACGGTGCCCACCCAGCGATAACCGATCACTCCCCAAGGCTCTTCCATGTCTGGTGACCCCCAACAGAAAATTCTCCCCATCATCAACTTGGCCCTGAGCCAAAAAAATCAGGCCGTTGTCAGCTATCAGCGTAGGATGATGGTGCTATCGGGGGAGCATGTCTGGTGTCAGTCGCTTGCTCAGGCACTGTTGCGGCACTTAGCGAGCAAGAACGCTTGCTGGATCGGCGAGGGATCCCCCGAGACCTGCCCGAGCTTTACGAATAAAGCGGCATTATCCCTGCTGGGGACAGAAACGGAACTCATCATCTACGACACGCATACTGGATTCGATCCGGACGCCTTCGGAGCGTTGTGCGGCACCCTGGTCGGTGGCGGGCTGCTGATCCTGCTGACCCCACCACTCTCGGCCTGGTCAAGCTTCGCGGATCCGGAACACACGCGTATTTGCGTCGCTGGCATACCCACGTCAGCCGTAAGCGGACGATTCCTGGGCCGGCTTGCCAGACTGATACAAGAAGATGCATCGATCATGCGGATCGAACAAGGCTTCAGCTTGCCCAATCCGCCTGAACAGATCTCAGCCAACACCTCCAATGTAGCCTTCGATGAGCAATGTCGTACCCGCGACCAAGCCACTGCAGTGGAGGCCGTATTACAGGTTGTCTGTGGTCATCGACGCCGACCTGTAGTGCTGATCTCGGACCGTGGCCGAGGTAAGTCTTCTGCCCTGGGCATAGCCGCAGCTCGGCTGATCGATTCAGGAAAGAGGCATATTCTGGTCACTGCGCCTAGACTGGCGGCCACCCAATCCCTCTTCGAACAGGCGGCCCGGCACTTGGGCCCGGTCAAGTCCGGCAAAGGCGTTCTGCATGTCGAAGACTGCAGCATCACCTACCATGCCCCCGATCATTTGCTGCAGCGCCCGCAGACCGCTGACCTGCTGCTGGTCGACGAAGCCGCAGCCATACCGACACCGCTCCTGGAAGCATTGCTGACCTGCTACCCACGGATCGCCTTCGCCACCACGGTTCACGGCTACGAGGGTACGGGCAAAGGTTTCGCCCTGCGCTTTCGTCAAATCCTTAACCGGCGTTTTCCACAATGGCGCGAGATCCGACTGCACACCCCAATCCGTTGGGCTGAAGGCGACCCTTTGGAGAAATGGCTGTTTGCCAGTCTCGCATTGGATGCCTCACCGGCTCCTAATGAGCGGATCGCCGGGGCTCAACCTGGGACTTGTCGATTCGAAGCCCTCGATCGGCGGGAATTGGCCCTTAATGAAAGGGACCTGAGGGATTTGTTCGGCCTTCTGGTCTTGGCCCATTACCGAACCTCGCCAATCGATCTGCGCCATGTGTTGGACGGCCCCAATCTGTTGGTGTACGTACTCAGATACCGGGAGCGTATCCTGGCCACCGCTCTGGTTGCCCTCGAGGGAGGCTTCGACGCACAAACCGCCCACGCGATATGGTCAGGCGTGCGGCGCCCTCGGGGCCATTTACTGGCGCAATCCTTAGCCGCCCATGTGGGGCTGGAAGCCGGCGCCAGACTGCGTGGCGCCAGGATCATGCGAATCGCGGTACACCCGCAAGTGCAACTGCAGGGCATGGGCAGTCGGCTCGTCACTGAAATATTGACGCAGACGGAATCCACCGGGCTGGATTACCTGGGCACCAGCTTTGGAGCTACAGCCGAATTGATTCGGTTTTGGAGCAAACTTCGGTTGTTGCCGATCCGCATCGGACTGCGCCGCGGGGCCAGCAGCGGTACTCAATCAGTGATCATGCTACATCCTGTCTCTGGCGCCGGAGAGCAGATCTACCAAACAGCCAGGCAGCGATTCACCCGAGCGTTACCGCGTCTCCTGAGCGATGCCCTGCACGACATGGATCCTGATGTGGCCTGTTCCTTATTGACCCACTGCTCAGCCAGAGATCTACCGCCTCTGGATCACTTGGACTGGCTGGATCTGAGCGGCTTCGCATTCGCTCTGAGGGGATATGAGGCCAGCCTGCCGGCCATCGAAGAGTTGGCCCTCAGAGCACTGATCGAATCGCACCTGCAAACCGAACACGCCCGTTTGTTACTGGTGAAGGTTATGCAACACAGGGACTGGCAGACTTGTGCAACGTGTTGCCACTTGGCGGGCCGTGCAGCGGTCGACAGGGCACTGCGAGAGGTGGTCGGACAGCTCGTATTGCACTATGCGGATGACAGCGTGCGTGAGATCGCACTCAGGATACAGGCTGAGCGACCTGGATGATCTCTACCGGTTTGCCTTTTTTGTGTTGTCTGGGCCAGACCGCATATTGACCTGCCTGCAGAGGTTTCCGGCGCCGTTGATTGATGATCTTCACCGCCGCCACAGAGAGTGTCAGCAGGGGTAAACGGCGCCGGCTGCCCGCCACCGGAAGGGTCACCGATTGACGCAGGTGTTCCGCGATCCAGCCAGGGGTCTTGGTGTTGACCAGGCTAAATCGGCTGTAATCCCAGAGCAACAACTCGTTCAAGACCTTATCTTCGACCAATCGGGATGCCAGGAATTTACAGATCAAACCGTAGAGACTATCAGGCTGCAGCTTGTCGCGTGCAGCTCCTTGCCCCATTTGCTGTATGAACGCATCGAAAAAATGACTCAACCTGCCGCCGAAATGTTTGGGAATCAGCCACATCAGAGTGGCAGTGAGATAACCACTGTTCCACAAGCGGTCCAATAACTGTGCATAACGTTTGAAACGGGCTATCTCCTGAAAATCAAGCAGTGGATGGGCTATCACCTCATAGGGGGGCCTGCGGTCCCATCGATAACCGAGCCGCTGGGCCTGCTCCAACAAAGGGGTGCCTGGCAACAGCTTGAGGGTCCCCAGTTGCAAATGCTCGGCATGCAGACCGAATGCAAGATCCAGTGAATCCCTGCAGCTTGCCGCATTCTCTCCCGGTAGGCCGACAATCAGATCGAGGTGTACCGGATGGCGGTTCATCTCGACCAACTCGCGGATGTTTTGCAGCGCCAAGGGTATCTGCATCCTGCGTTCGACCGCATCCAACACCGGCTCGGATAAGGTTTGCAAGCCGATCTCGAATTGAAACTTGCCGGGTGATGCCCTGCGAAAGATCTCCATGGCCTCTTCCGAGATGCGATCCGGATTCAACTCCAAATGGAATCGCAGTCCATCAGGTGTCGCGGCAAATCGTTCAAGCAGCTGGACAGTCCTTTGTCTTCCCAGATGGAAGCTGCGGTCCAACAACTTGACAACCTTGTCAGGCAAGTTTTGGATAAGGGCAAGATCGGCATCGACCCGCTCCATGGAAAAAACTCGAAGCCGATCGGTGGCACTGGTGCAGAAGGTGCATTTATACGGACAGCCCCGGGAGGTTTCCCAATAGACCAAAGGCTTGTCAAACACCATCAGACCACTGGTGAGGGCCGAGGGAATCGACTCCGGTTCTAGAACCCGGATGGAATTTCGCCGGATCCGGTCTGAGTTCCAATACACCAGACCTGATATTTCATCAATGCTGCCCTGCCCATCAATCAGCCAGTGCACCAGATCACGAAAGGCGGCCTCACCTTCCCCATCGATGACATAGTCGACTGCAGCATGTTCAGTCAGTAACTCTTCCCCCCGCGGCCCCGCCTCCGGACCGCCCAACACCATGTGTGAATTCGGCAACAACTGATCCAGCAGTTCAGCCAGGTGCAAACAGGTGTCAATATTCCAGAGATATGTGGAAAAACCGATAATGGCCGGCTGCAGCTCAACCAATTGTTCCAACAGAACCTGCTGGTTCTTATTAACCAGGGATTCGAGGATGTGCAGGTTTGGGAAATAGTCTTCACCACTCGAGTATGCCGCGATGGATTGCAATGCCAGTGATGAATGACTGTATCCCGCATGCAAGGCAACGAGCGCAATTGGAGCATGACTCATAGTGGCGGTGTCACTTGCAGAACGATCTGTACCGTAAAAAACAGAAACCACGCCTGTCGGCGTGGTTTTCTATTGTCGTATCTCGATGAGCACTACCCGCGATTCATGTCAGGAGAAGCCCATTGCCAGGTAGAATGGTATAGATCAGAGGCCTTCCTCAATGACCCAAACGGCCACGAAATGGGCGTCCGTTTGGGTCATTGAGGAAGGCCTCTGATCTATACCATTCTACCTGGCAATGGGCTTCTCCTGACATGAATCGCGGGTAGTGCTCATC
>JASJBU010000227.1 GCA_030066355.1 Gammaproteobacteria bacterium
GGCCGCTACCTGGGCAAATACCGGCATATCGACGAAGAGGTGGACCTCAAGCTCTTTATCGATCCCGATTCTCTGCAGGAACCGGAGCGTGCGCTCTACCTGCCGGTGATCGAGCATGCAGACCGCTCGATCCACCGGCAGGTAGAGCGCACGCTCCGGTTCCTGCAGAGAATCGGGATCGATAAAGAGCTTGAGGTCCACCTCTTCGTCGATATGCCGGTATTTGCCCAGGTAGCGGCCATCCAGCACACTGGCGGCAAGTCGAGTCACCTGGGCATTGTCCAACCCATATTCAGCCACCCGGTCCTGCCTGATCTCGAAACGCAAGACCCGTTTGGGCTGCCCTCGGTCATCGGTCAGATCCACCAGGTATGGACCGATCTTGGGGCTCTGCTGCATGAATGCGAGCAGTTCCGCCGCCAGTGCAGACACCGAGTCGACCTTGCTCCCCACGACCCGGACATTGATATCCTTGCCGCTGGGCGGTCCGTCGTTCTGCGGGTGCACATGCAGCTTGAAACCATCCGTTTCGAACTGTGGCTTGAGCCTGTCCCGCATGCGGTCGAGGTGAGCATAGGGATCGCTGAAAGTCTGCTCCTTAGCGGAGGGCATGGTGACCATCACCGAACCATGGTTATTGCCATAGACCGGCTCATAGTCCTCATTGAAGTAGAGGCCCGCATATCCGGATGCCGCCTTGGCCATACCGGGCCCATCCCGCATCACCACCTCGGCGATGCGTTTGACCCGTTCGTTGACCTGCTCGATCGGCGTACTGCTCGGCCCCACCAGATCCACATAGTAGAGTTTGTAGTCATCAGGGAAGAACTGGATCCGGATCAGCGGCACCTTGCCGCTGGCGGAGAGCCCCAGGATCATCACCGCAATACCGAACAACAGACTCACGATCAGGAGGGTGGTGTAACGGAATCGCATGGTCAACCCGAGCAGTCGGCTCGTGAAGCCGCGCATCCCCCGCATCAGCAGATTGTCGCGTTCGATCTGGGAACCCCGCCTGTCCCGCCTGGGACCAAAATCGAGATAGTGTACCGGCAGGATCAGCAGACACTCGATCAGCGAAGCGACGATCGCGAAGGTCACTGCCTTGGGGATCAGGGCGAAGAACTGACCTACCGCCCCACTCATGATCAGCATCGGCAGAAACGCCGCAACGGTCGTCATGGTGGCGGAGATCACCGGCAGGGCGACCTCGGCGGTGCCCTGGACGATCGCCTCCCGCAACGGCCTTCCCTCCTGCACGTGTCGATATATGTTTTCGTTGACCACAATGGCATCGTCAACGATGATGCCGGTCACCAGCACGAAGGAGAACAAGGTGATCTCGTTCAGGCTATTGCCCGTGAAATACATGATCAGCATGGTGATCATGAATGAGAACGGAATACCGATGGTCACCAGCCCGGCATTGCGCACCCCCATGAAATACCAGATAACCAGGGAGACCAGCAGAATGCCCACCAACATGTTCATGCCCAGGGTGTTGAGGCCGTCCTCGATATACACCGTCGAGTCCTGGGTGAGTACCAGATCCACACCACGCTCCCCGAGCAGGGGCCGGAATTCTTCCACGACCGCCACAACCTGGTCGCGGATGTCCATGGCGTTGCCCGCATCCGACTTGATGATCTGCAGCGCCAGCGAGGGCTTGCCGTTGACCGAGGAGATCACCACCGGATCCCGGTAGCCCATGCCGCTGCGGCTGACCAGATCCTCGAGCCTCACCAGGCTGCCGTCCGCATCCTTGCGTATCACCGTGGAGAGCACCTGCTCCAGACTCTGAAAACGTTCGTCGACCTTCACCAGAAACTCACCGTCGGCATTGCTGAACTTGCCGGCGGGAATCGAAACATTGGCCCCGCTGAGCACCTGGGAGACCCGCTCGTAGCTGACCCCCAGGTGTTTGAGTTTGCTTGGGTCGAGAAACACATGGAACTCCTGCACATGCTCCCCGGAAAGCTTTACTTCGGTCACACCGGGCAGGCGCTGGAGGCGGCTCTTCATCTCCTCGGCCATCAGGACCAGGGCCCGGTTACTGCGGTCCCCCACGAAATTGACCACAATAACCGGCAGCCAGTCCTGCACCTTGGCCAGTAGCAGATCGGGAGGATCCACCGCCTCCGGCAACTCGTTGATGATATTCAGCACCTCGAAACGCACCTCGTTGAATAGGGCGTCATAGTCGGTATCGTCGACAAATTTCAGGCGGATATGGGAACGACCACTAAAGGATGTGGAGTTGATCCACTCCACATCCTCCACCGACTCCAGGGCCTCTTCGATCTTGCGGGTGATCAGGCTCTCCACCTCCGCCGGTGAGGCGCCGGGATAGACCGTGGAGATAATCACCTCGCCAAATCCATAATTGGGATATCGCTCGGCAGGCAGGGAGAACAGGGCGATGAAGCCCACCACGATGAGCACCACGAACATCAGGTTGTAGAAGACCCGCTGTTTGAGGGAGAAGGCGACCACCGACTGCATGGGTGGTTATTCCTCGGGCAATAAAAACTGGTCGCCGGGTTTGACTTGGGGAGAGATCACCCGCACCCAATCACCCTCCCGCGCACGTCCCAGATAGACCACATTAATCTCCTCCCCATCAGGGCGTTTGAGCCAATGCTCCTCGTAGCGCTCCACCAGCGCCTTCGCAGGCAACAAAACCGCTCCCGATCGCATCGGGATATCTAATTTCAGTTCAGCACGCAGCCCGCCCCGGGAGGGGATGTCCGTACCCGGGATCTCCAACTCGACATAGACCTTTCGAGAGGCTTCATCGAATCCCGGGGAGACCCGCTCGAGCCTGGCCGCAGTCTGATGATTCAACTCCGGCAGGTACAAGGTCAAAGCATCCGCCCGTTCTTGCAAAGCCTGAAACTCTTCCATACTCAAGGCAAACGGGACCATCAGCCGGGAGAAATCCCCGACTTCCACCACAGGTGAACCGGTGTTGATCCACTGCCCGACCTCGACATAACGCCGTATCACGATCCAGCCCCTGGGCGCTGTCACGCACAAGCGGCGTATACGCTCCGCCAAGGTCTCCGTTTGAATCTTTCTCAGTGCCAGTTGACTCAGGGCCTGGTCCAGGCTGTGCTGCGCATCGTCCAGCTGGCTTTGCGAAGAGCTGTTCTGTTTCAGCAGCTGGCTGAACCGTTTGACCTGTTTGCGAAAATGTCGGACATCGATCTGCAGGCTGGCAATTTCCGCCAGATTGGCTCGCCTTTCCAATTCGACGAAGGTCGGGTCGAGACAGGCAAAAGGCTCCTCCGTCGCGATCACATCCCCCACATCCGCAGTGACTTCTACGACCCTGCCATCCGCCTCTGCGGAGAGTTTCAGCCGGGTTCGCTCGCGGGTAAACCCGGACAGGGTCTCACGCTGGAAGGCAGCTTGCGCGGCAACCCGGCTTTCTTCGGCTTCACTCTGCGCCAAGAACGGGGCAAGAACCAAAGGAACAAGGCAAAGACTGATTATTTTCCAACCCATGAATGCCTCACAGTGCGCCAGTGCTTGATTTCAATCACGACCGATGAATAGTCTCTACTATCTCATCACGGGAATATGCAGGAAACAATCTCTGGATCGACAGCAACCAGGGTCGGCGGCAAAGTATCCGTTTTTTTGGCGCGATTGATCTTTGATGATATGTCCCAGTAATCTTTAGATTTATCACTGACGTCAGGTTTTTGAGAGACTATCCATCAAACTCGGACTCGAATCCCATTGCGAACCCATGTACTACCAGCATTTTGGGTTAACTGAAGACCCTTTTTTATTGACGCCTGATCCGCACTACACCTTTCTGTGCAAAAGGCACCAGAAGGTGCTCGCTCATCTGTTGCGTGACATGGCGCGGGGAAGCGGCTTCGTCCAGTTGACCGGGAATGCCGGGACCGGCAAGACCACCCTGTGCAACAACCTGCGAATCCTCCTGCCGGAGAATCTGGAGATTGCACAAATCTCCAACCAACCAAGACTGCTGTGGGGCCTGTGTAATGAATTCCGCTTGAAAATCCCGGAAGGATACGGCAACTCCCAGGTCATGCTGGAGCACATCGAAACCTACCTGCTCGAGACAGAATACGCAGGGCGGCACAGGATTGTGATCATTGACGAGGCGCAGAATCTCGGTCTCGATGCCCTGGAAGAGCTTCGCCTGCTCTCTGCCCGCGTAACCGGTAAGCGCAATCTGCTGGGTATCATACTGATCGGCCAACCGGAATTGCGCAGTCTGCTGATGCAGCCTGAACTGCATGCCCTCGCACAACGGATCACCGCACAGTATCACCTCGACCCGTTGAATGAGGCCGACACCTTTGCCTATGTTCGGCATCTACTCAGAGTGGCCGGCTCCGCAGCCGATCCATTCACCGAGGATGCCCTGCATCATCTCTTCAAACTCACCCGCGGTGTGCCACGATCGATCAACCGACTGTGCGGACGGGCCATGCTCACAGCCTATGGAAAAGGCCTGTACGCCATCGATCATCACCTGCTGCATCAGGTCGCGAGAGAACTCGACCAGCACAACAAACCACAGGTCGCGGTCAGCCACCGCTGGACCTGGGGCCTGGCCGGTGTGCTCGGTATTGCCCTGAGCATCACTTTCTGGTTGACACGGGTGCCGGACCATACGCCGGAATCCGTGCTCCAACCGTCGTTAACGGATGGGTCTGTGTCTGAGGCCGCAAATGAACCGCCTGCAGGGAGGCAACCGCTATCCGAAGCCCCGGAATCCACCGGCACTGGGGATACTCAGGCAACCGCTGAGGTATCCGGGCACAGAGGCGCTACCACGGCTACCACACTGGCCCCGTCTGTCGCAAGTGAGTCCGACCGAGCACCAGCCACTACCCCGCAAAGTGCGGCACCGGCCGCTTCGCCGACACGCGCAGCAAGCATCAGATCAGCAACGGAAAACCTTGCGATCGCCGTACCACCAGATCTCTCACCCAGGGTGCGGCGAGCCATCAAGCTCCCGACCCCGGAGCCTGACCCGGTGGCCCGGCGCATAGAAGACAGCCTCCATCTGACAGGGCAGCACGATGACATCGCCACCGCCTTCGCCACCCTGTTCGATCATTGGCAGAGCGACTATTCAGCCACGGCCGAGGGTTCCGCCTGTGATAAAGCCCGTGAAGCCGGGCTGCAGTGCCTGTTCGGACGAGGTGATTGGGAGGAACTCCACTACTACAATCGCCCTGCCGTGATCGAACTGCTGCTCGACGGCGGCAAACGTTACCATGTGGTGGTATCCGCCCTGGATGCTGAACAGGCTACCCTCAGCTTTGGTGCCCGGCAGGCGCGGATATCGCAAGATGAATTCGAAGCCATATGGAGCGGCAGCTACATTCTTTTCTGGCGTCCACCCGAGATGACCGGCGACGAACTGCGGACAGACAGCCAGGGACCTGCGGTACATTGGCTGAGGGAGACGCTCGGGCGGGTGGACGGACGATCCGCCGGGCAGTTCGATGATCCAACACAGGCCAGCTTCGACTGGCGTTTGTCTGAACGGGTACTGGCCTTCCAACGCTCGGTGGGACTCACGGCGGATGGTATTGTCGGCAGGAATACCCTGATCAAACTCAACACCGCAGCGCGCAGCCCCGGGATACCTGTCCTTTGGAACGAACCGCGGATGGCACCGTCTGGGGTGGTAAAGGCTCCGGCGCGCGATGAACACCTGCCGTTACATCAGGCCAAGTCAGGAGCCGAAGCAGGATCTACCGTCCCCCGGGAGGCCCCCAATACGACGGCATCCACGGATGAGACAGGTCCGCTTCAAACTCAGACCTGGACGACCCAACCTGAAGCGACTGGCGACGAAGCTGCACAAGCGCTGCTGAACGCCCTGCTGGACGCAGAGCTGGCAGCCGAGTCCGCCCACGAGGCCCCACTGTCGGGGACGCTTCCTGTAGCAACGGCCGGCGATCGGCCCGAGGGGCCCTCCACTGCAGAGACCCGAAAGCCCCCGATGACTGATCCGGTAGAATCCGCAGAGCCGGACTCCGAGCCGCCATCGGCCCAGGCGACACCGACTGCTGCGGCATCGGGTGCTCTGCAGGCCGACGAACTGATACCGAGCATCAAAGATCTACCAAAGAGCCGACAGATTCTGTTCGAAAATCTGCAGATCGTCATCCATTTCTACCACGAAATCCCTGAAGCCCGTTTCGTGATGATCGGCAATCGCCGCTACCGTGAGGGAGATGTCCTGGATCATCCGGGATTCAGGCTCGTGCGCATCTCGCCGAAGTGGGTGATCATCGATTACGGGGACGGACTGGTACGAATGTAAGACCCCGCGGAATAGACTCTACCCAGTTACCGCAATCAAAGGGTCTGCAGAATCTCTACCAGCTTGATGCCATCTGCCGGCTGCAGGGCGTGACGCAACGGCAGACGATGGGTCACCGACTTGCCGGCCAGGGCCTGCACATTATTCATGTCCTGACTGAAGCTGGGCACCAGCTCGTCGCCCAATCCCACCGGTCCGGGTCGCAGCACCGAGATATATTGGATATCCGGATGGGATTGTTGATTCAACCAATGCAGCAGACTTCCCGGATGCGCCGGGGTCAGGTCGAGCAGCACCCCCCAGGAGTCGCGTACCACATCATAGATCTCACCAGCGAAAAAATCTTTCATCATGCTGATGGGAAAAGGATCATCAGTGGCATCCAGTGCCTCAATCGCACGAGCTGTACCCAAATGCGGTGAGGCGATGGTGACCAGCGCCTTGGTATTGGACAGGCCATGGCGTATCAGGAGCAGGCGGGCGACCACGCCCCCCGCCGAGTGGCCGACCAATACCAACGGTTCATCGGGGTGTGTGTTCTGTATGCCGTACAGATATGTGTGCAATACATCCGCCTGCACCCGAATGGGGGCAATGGATGGCAACTCGACCGTATACAGCTTATTGCCAGCTGGAATGTCTGCAGTGCTGATCATTCCGGCCGGAGTGGCAATCCCTGCCCTTTGCCAGCCATTCTGATGCAAGACAGCGCTCACACCACTGCGCTCCCAGGATGCCGCATTTCCCAGATACCCATGCACCAGAACCAAGATATCCGGACTGGCCGGCAGGCTCTGCAGTCCCAGAAACACCACGATGAAAAAGTTGCCGAGCTGTTTAATCATATCCTTTCCTCCATGGCTCAGGCGATGCTCTGGTAATAGAGATTCTGCGGATGCTGGGCTTCTGTGAAGAATGAGTAGCGTTCGAGGATGAGGCCCAGATATTGAATCACAAAGGCGGCGATCGGCAGTCTGGACGACTCCAAGACATAGGACGACAGGATCAAAGCCACCGGCAGTACGAAGGCCATTAACAAAAAACCGAAAC
>JASJBU010000228.1 GCA_030066355.1 Gammaproteobacteria bacterium
ATACCAGAGTTTTCGTCATCGAATTCCATCACCCTGGAAAACATCCAAGCGTCTTCCGATGATGTCCTGTTTGCCACGAATATGGGGCATAAATGGTATGGCAACCTGAATAGTTGGACCGATGTGGCTATAGAGATCACAAAGCGGGAACTCACGAAACGCGGCATGCAGATTACCGCCGATAGTGCGAAATCATTGGAGATGGCCATATTGTCTGCACGAACGACTTCGGGTGGATGGGGTTTTCGCAGCTATGTTGAACTGAAAGTCATCACGGGTGATGGGTATACCCGGAAATTCAGAGGCGAGGGCCCTTCTCCGCTGCTTAATCGGTCTGCCGATGCCGCAGTCATGAGGGCTGTGACCGCCATGTTAAAAGATGACAACATATTAAATTACTTAGGGCCCGTGAACACAGATGTGAGATGAGTGGCAACTTGAAGAGAAAAATCTGTCTAATCCATCCATACCGGCTTCTTGCACAGGCTGACTCCTGAAAAACCGACACCAGAATAAAGCCAAGCAGTCATCAATACCCGCAGGGTGGTTAGACCCGTTTAGCCGGTTGTTCAATCTGCAGGCCGGTGAGTTCGTGCCGGTTTTCTGGTCCTTTGCTTATTTCTACTGCTTGCTCTCCAGTTACTACGTGATCCGTCCGGTACGCGACGAGATGGGTATAGTCGGCGGTGTGGATCAGTTACAGTGGCTGTTCACAGCAACCTTTCTGGTGATGTTGGCGATCGTGCCCCTGTTCGGCGCAGTCAGCAACCGCTACCCCAGACATCGTCTATTGCCCGCTGTCTATCTCTTTTTCATCGCCAACCTGTTGATCTTCAATCTCGCCTTCACTACCCAAACTGCTGCGGATTGGATCGCCCGGATCTTTTTTGTCTGGGTCAGTGTGTTCAATCTGTTCGTGGTATCGGTGTTCTGGAGCTTCATGGCAGACCTGTTCAGTAATGCCCAGGGCAAGCGGCTGTTCGGCCTGATCGCCACTGGCGGCAGCCTGGGGGCGATATCCGGTCCGACGCTCACCGCCAGTTTGTCCACACAGATCGGTACTTCCAATCTGCTGCTGGTCTCGGCCGTGCTCCTCTCGGCTGCCCTGTTGTGCATCCGGCAACTGCTGGGTTACGGTCATTCTCATGCAGCACCGGGCAGCGAGGAAGCTTTAGGAGGCAACGTCTTGAGCGGTATCCAAAAGACCTTCGGTTCCCGCTACCTGCTGGGTATCGCTCTGTTCATCTGGCTCTATACCACCCTGTCCACCTTTCTGTATTTCGAACAGGCGCACATCGTCAAGGCGGCCTTTGCCGATTCTGATGAGCGTACCCGCGTTTTCGCCCTGATCGATCTGGCGGTGAATGGACTGACGATATTGTTTCAGGTTTTTGTGACCGGCCATATCATGCGGCGGCTTGGGGTTGCCACCACATTGGCGAGTATTCCCGCCCTGCTTGCTCTGGGTTTCATGGCGCTCGCCCTACTGCCGATACTGCCGGTGCTGATCCTCACCCAGGTCGTAAGGCGAGCCGGCAACTATGCTTTTACCAAGCCGGCCCGTGAGGTGCTCTTCACTGTGGTCGACCGGGAGAGTAAATACAAGGCGAAGAATTTTATCGATACCGTGATCTACCGTGGCGGCGATGCCGTTTCAGGCTGGTTGTTCACTGCTCTGAAAGGCTTGGGCCTTGGACTTTCAGGCATCGCCTGGATAGCGGTTCCGGTGGCGCTAATCTGGATGATACTCGGGTTAGAATTAGGCAAGATGCAGCGCAAGCTGGCGCTGCAGGAGGCAAATGATGCAAAGACCGTATGATCAACAACGTCGCCGTCTGCTCAAGATACTCGGCGGACTGGGCCTCGGGATCACAACACCCCTGTCATCCGACACACTCAGCGCTGTTGCGCACATCACCAAGGCCATACCTGCAACGGATGAACGCCTGCCAATCATCGGGCTCGGCACGTCGCGGGTGTTCAATGTGGGCAGAGATGTAGCGGATCTCAGTAGATTGCGTGAGGTGGTGCGGATCCTCGCCTCGCTGGAAAACAGCATGGTGGATACCTCGCCCATGTATGGAGAGGCGGAGCGAGTCACGGGTGACCTGGTGGAAAACCTGGCCGTGCGCAAGCGGCTCTTTCTCGCCACCAAGGTTTGGACCGAAGGCAAACAGGCGGGAATCAAGCAGATGCAGGAGTCCCAACGCCTGCTGAAGAGCCAAACCATCGATCTGATGCAGATCCACAACCTGGTGGACTGGCAGACCCACATCAAGACCCTGCGAGACTGGAAAGCGCAAGGCCTGATCCGCTATCTCGGCATCACTCACTATACCGAGGGCGCCCACGCTGCGGTGATCCGGGTGATGCGACAGACCCCCCTGGATTTCCTCCAGATCAATTACTCGCTGGCCGAAACCGAAGCGGCGAATCAGGTGCTGCCCCTGGCCCGGGAAAAAGGCATTGCGGTCATCGCCAACCGCCCCTTCGCCCGTGGCGCACTGTTTCGCGCCATCCGGGGCCGGACCCTACCGGCCTGGACCAAGGAGATCGACTGTGAGAGCTGGGCACAGTTCTTTCTCAAATTCGTCGTCTCACACCCTGCGATCACCTGTGCCATTCCCGGCACCAGCAAGGCCAATCACATGCTGGACAATCAAGGGGCAGCCAAAGGGCGCTTGCCGAACCCAGCCATGCGGGAAAGGATGTTAAAACTCATCGCAACCCTGTAAAGTCAGTTGTCCAAAGCCACCCTACTGGGGCTATGCCTGATCGCCTTAGTGATCCTGCTCATTCACCGGGGGCAATCCCAGTGGCACAGAGAGAGCGTGTCCCTTGTCGATCGAGTCAAGGCGAGAGCTGAGCAGCCCAGGCAACCGGTGGACCTGCAGACGATCCACAATCTGCCGCCACCGGTAAAACGATACTTCATGCTGGTGCTGAAGCAGGGGTCGGCCATAATCCAGACCACATCCCTGACACAGCTTGGCGGATTTCGCGCCAAACCAGACCAGGATGGCTGGTCGAGCATGCAAGCGAAACAGGTCTTTGCCAGCAATCCTCCGGCCTTTGTCTGGGATGCCAGGATTAGCGTTTTACCCGGTGTCGACATCCAGGTTCGAGACACCTACCTCACAGGCAGCGCCGTTATGCAGGCCAAACTGATGTCCATGATCCCGATGATTGAGGCACATGACCACCAGGCGCTGAATACAGCGGCACTGCAGCGATACCTGGCGGAGGCCGTGTGGTTTCCGACCGCTCTGTTGCCCAGCCAGGGGGTGAGCTGGCGCGAGCTGGCTCCCTACCGGGCCAGGGCAAGTATCAGCGATGCAGGTCTTGCGGTATACCTGGACTTCGAATTCAACGCCAGGGGAGAAGTTGTTTCCGTGTATTCTCCCGCCCGCAACCGGGAAGTCTCCGGAAGCTACGAACCAACCCCCTGGAAGGGTTACTTTTCAGACTATCGCACTATCGACGGTTACCTGATACCCACTGCCGCCAAAGTCGAGTGGTATCTGGCAGACCGGACCTATCCCTACTGGCATGCCCGTCTGCATGAGGTCGAATATACATTCGATTGAAGCGGTAAACCCGCTATTTACAAGCATACCAGCCCAACATGAGAGGTAGCGCCTTATGCAGCCCAAACGCTTCGCCACGAATGTCACACATGAAGTATTCCGGTGAGTGGAGGACATCGAGAACAAACGGGATGATTCGTGATCCTGTTTCGAGTGCTGTACTTCCCGCTCTGACCTGCAGACCGGCGAGTCCCATGTTACCTGGTAACGGGCAAGCTGTGAGATTGCCGATTTATTTAACCCTGGCTGCCGGCTCAAGACTCAACAGGGGCTGAGGACGCCCTATCCCATAGCCTTGTGCATAATCCACACCGATCTCCCGCAGTTTCTCGAGGATTGCATCGCTTTCAACGAACTCCGCAATCGTTTGCTTACCCATGATTTGGCCGATTTCATTGATGGACTTGACCATCGCTGCATCTATGGGATCAGACAGGATATCCTTGACGAAAATACCATCGATCTTGAGAAAATCGACCGGCAGATTTTTCAGATAGGCAAAGGAAGACAGACCACTGCCGAAATCATCCAGCGCAAAGCGGCAACCCAGATCCTTCAGCGACTTTATCAGAATCTTTGCATCAGTCAGATTTGCAATCGCCATCGTCTCGGTGATCTCAAAACAGATCTTCTCCGCCGGGATGGCGTATTTTTCGAGCTGTCTTTTGACAAAGGACTGAAACTCTCTGTCACCCAGGGTATGACCGGAAATATTGATTGCGCAGAGAAACAGCCGTTCCAAGCTCTCTGGATGACTGGCGAACCATTCGCAAGCCGTGCTGATAACCCAGCGGTCCACCAAATTTGCCAGATTGAAACGCTCTGCAGCGGGCAGGAAAACGCCCGGTAAGACCAAGTCGCCAGTACTGTCCAACAAACGCACCAACAACTCGTAGTGTTCCGCATTGTTCATCGAACTCGAGACCGCTGCGATTGGTTGATAAAACAGCTCGAATCGATTCTCTTCGAGGGCTCTGGGCAGGCTGACTGCCCAGCGCATCTCACCGTGCCTTTTGGCCAGCGCCTCATCGCCCTCATGGTGGACGTGGACCCTGTTCCGCCCATGCTCCTTGGCCACATAGCAGGCCGTATCTGCCGTGCTCAACAACACGGCGGCTCTTTCGCTTGTATCGTTGATGGCCACCAGGCCGATGCTGACCCCAATATTGAAGACCCTGTTCTCCCAGACGAACTGAAATTCGGATATGGCTTTGATCAACTTCTCGGCTACATGAGTGGCTTCATCGATTGAACAATTTCTGACGATCAGCCCGAATTCATCACCACCCAGACGGGCCAGGATGTCGTCGTGTCTGAGTTGTAACTGCAGTAAATGACCGAGCTGACGCAACAGTTCATCACCTGCAACATGGCCTGAAGTGTCATTGACCAATTTGAATTGATCAAGGTCGAAATACAGAAGGGCGTTTTGCGTATTATCGCTACGGGTCATTCCCACCACTCGCCCGAGATGCTGTTCGAATTCCCGGCGGTTGAGCAGCCCCGTCAAGCCATCATGCGCTGCATGAAACGAGATCTCCCGTGACATATTCCTGGCCTCGGTTACATCCTTGAAGACCAACACTATACCCAAGATTTCATGGTCCCTCCCCCATATCGGGGAGACAGAACTTTCTATCGAGTACTCCTGTCCAGTGCGGCTCAATAACACGGGATGTCCAGCCAACCTGACAATCTGCTTATCTCTCAAACATTGGATGACTGGATCCTCGGCGGCTTGTCGGGTTTCCTCATGAAGTATGTGTAAGACCTCTCCCAAATACTGCCCTGCCGCCGCGCCGGCCTGCCAGCCGGTCAGTCTCTCCGCTACCGGATTCAAATACATGATATGGCCGGAGGCATCCGTAGAAATCACCGCATCACCAATGGAGTGGAGCGTGACTCGCACTCGCTCAGATTCCTCGAACAAGGCCTGCTCGGCGAGTTTACGATCCGTGATATCGGTCGCGATGCCCTCAATCACCAGATCATCACCCGCTCCATGCCTGCCCACCGAGCGATCCAACAGCCAATGCCAATTACCCTCCAGATCCTGTATTCGATATTCCAGTTTGATCGACTTGCCTTTCGAGAATGACTTTATGGCCTCGTCAACAACAGGCAGGTCTTGTGGATGAATGGCGTCGTGCCATAAAAACGGATCTGTCTCCAGTCGGGATGAATCAAATCCCAAAACCTCCTTTACCCTGGGCGACCAGTAACATGCGCCGCTTTTCGGCGAATAGGTGTAGACGATATCCGGCAACTCCTCGACCAGACGACGATAGCGCGCTTCACTCTCCTGGAGGGCCAAACGCCCCCGTTGCATGGTCTGTGCACTACCGATAATTTGCGCCGCCAGTCTCAATAAGAGCAAGTCCTCCTCCTTCCATGCATTGACTTGCTCGGCATTATCGAAACCCAGAAACCCCATCACCCGGCCAGCAATAAGCACCGGCACCATGATCAGGGATTTGACACCCTGAGCCGCCAGAATCCTTCGCTCATTCAACGCTTCAGCCGGTAATGCCGCCACATCATCAATGGTTACCGCCTCGTTCGCGAGCACCGGTGTTATCGACCAGGAATACATCTCCATAGACAGCCCCTGGCAATTTCCCATCTCACTGTGCACGCCTTGTGCACACCATTCGTGGGTGTTATCCATCGTCTTGCCATCATTTCTGAAGAGAAACAGATAGCTACGGGAGGCTCCGCTGATCCCGCCGATAATCCCCAGAGCCTCGTTGATGACCGTATCGGTATCCTCAGTATTGAGAATACGGGAGGAGATGTCGGTGATGGCATTTTCCACCGCCAGCCGGTGGCGTAACGCATTCTCCTTGAGCACTCGTTCGGTAACGTCGACAGACATCACCAGTTCACCGCGCCGACCCTGGTGCTCCAGCGGATATGACGTGATGTCTACATAGATGAGATCGCCATTCTTTTTCATGTGGCGCCAGACACCTGCCTGATCCAGTTCGTTGCCGACATGACTGATATTTTCCAGAAGGGCAGGAATATCTTCGGGCGGACGGATATCCATCAGAGTCATATTGAGAAATTCTTCCCTTGAATATCCATAACCCTGTATGGCGGCCAGATTGACACTCAAAAAATGCAGTGATTCGAGGTCGTAGATCCACATGGGCATGGGATTCATCAGAAAATATTTCTGAAAGTCCCCATCACTTTTCATCTCAAATCTTCCATAGAATTCCTTGGCTGCTATTATTCAAAAATAACCCTCTCTCTTCCATCTGGTGGATAAAACCAGTTCACGTTTCGCCTTGCCGGCCAGCCTTGGTACCATGTGCACTCATTCCGTCTGAGTGGAGTCATTGAAAACAGAACCAGAGAGTCCAGCCAACACAACTGTTCGGCTTGCCCTCAACCCGGGTAGATGGAAAAACCATGAAGAACCACTCTCTCGGGCAAGCGATATCACGGATCAGCCCAGGTAAAACAGACAGAGAAAGCTGTAGAATGATCACCATGCAAAAAGAACTGATAATTATCATGAGTGTGCTGCTGGCTCCACAGGCTTGGGCTGAGAGCATTCCGGTGCGGGTTAAGCCGCTGAGTAGTCTGCTACAGCACCCCGAGTTCAGTGCCCCGGCCAGCGTCAAGCCCCTGAACGCCCCCAGCCTGGCCGCGGAAATCAGTGCACGGATCCAGGTAATCCCGGTACTGGTCGGCGATCAGGTCAAAGCGGGTGATCCCCTGGTGGAACTCGATTGCCGTACTTACCAATCCCGC
>JASJBU010000229.1 GCA_030066355.1 Gammaproteobacteria bacterium
GTTTGTCGAATACCAGGCCCTGTGGAGAATCGAATCGTGCTTCGCCTGCAGGGCCGTCTTCACGACCCGCCGCAGTGCCACCAAAGGTTTTCAGAATCTTTCCCGCATGATCCAACAGAATGACTCGATGATGCAGGGTATCACTGATCGCGACGTACTGATCGGATGCCGCAATCTTGCCCGGTGCCGCCAACAGGGATGGTGTAAGCTGTTCCCGTTCGAGTTTGAGCGGAATGGGGGTAGGATCCAGAAGTGCAGCATGTTCCTCCAACAAATCTTCGATAGTCTCGACGAACAGATCATATCGACCTTCACCGGTGACCCGGCCCAGTACCGAACCGGCAGGATCGATCAGGACCCGAGTCGGCCAGGCGCGCATGCCATAGATGGAGGCCAGCATAGAATCCACATCACTGACCACCGGGTGCTCGATGCCGTAGCGGACGACGATACTTTGCAAGGTGTCCAGGTTCTTTTCATTGTCGAACTTGGGGGTATGGACACCAATCACCAGCAGTTGATGACCAAACTTCGCTTCCAGCTTCTTTAGATCGGCCAGCACATGGATGCAGTTGATGCAGCCATAGGTCCAGAAATCCAGGATTACCACCTTGCCGCGCAGGTCATCAAAGGTCAAAGGCCGCTCAACGTTCAACCAGGGCAGACCTGGTGCAAACTCTCTATCTGCAGTATCTGTCGTGGTGTTGTCATATCCGCCGGCTTCATTCTGGGGTACCTCAGCCGAGCAGCCGTTGAAGAGCAGGGTCAAGATGAAAAACAGGGAACGGGCGAGAACAGTTTTACTCAACAGAATATTCTTACGGTGCATGACTATGACCCGGATGATCGAGATGTTGGAGTACTAGACCACGGTTTCCGCGATTTGTCCCTGCCGGACTGGCAGAATTGATAGAAATGTGATCACTCAAACTCGGGAATATTCGTCGATAGTTGACGAGTGAACCTCAGTTCAACACCTGATAGAGATTTTTATTATGATTGTTCTGACTGCATATCCGGCACAGCAGGTCCTGCCTCAGGGACTGAGCTTGTTCTGCAGGTATATGCAATGGGTTGCCGCAACTGCTGCAGCGGTATTCGGCAAGTTCCAGCGCCTGCTGGTTCTGCGACCTCCATGCAGACAGCCTGACAGCCTGTTGATCACAGACATCGAGACAGATCCCACATCCGGTGCAGTTCTGTGGATTCAAATAATAGGCTGACTGCCCATTAGCGGTTTGCAAGTCGATGGCCTGATGAGGACAGAGTTTGGCACAGGCATCACAACCATGACATGATGCTCCATCGAGTTCCGGCAGATACGGCCAGAGCCCGGCCTTGGAAGCGGGTAAAAAAAACCCGGGTGGTGTTACCGGGGTATCGGGGTCACTGAATAGAGAAAAGTGTTCCAGGCCCTGCTGAATACCGAAATTGACAAGCCCGCTGAGGAAACCACGACGATCGACCGGCGGACCAGCCGTCTTCCCCGCAAGTTTTCCAAGCAAGCTCCGCCACTGTTTCAACGACAATCGTTTGAAGTCTATCACCGCCAAACCCGATGCTGACAACGACCGGTTCAATGCCTCCAGTCTCTCGGTCAAAGGTGTCACCTGGCCCCGCGGACAATCACCACACTCGGCAGTCATCACGGCATAGTGGTGCACGCCTTTTTGATAGAGCCGTAAAATGTCCTGCAGACCGATGGCATTGATACAGGTCAGGCGATCCTCCGCCTCACCCACCCCACTGAATTCGCAGGCACAGAGTGCCACCGAGGTATCCCGCCATTGGCCGACAGGAATCTGCTGGCGACACTGGATCGCCTGTTCCGGACAGGCCGCCGCACACAGACCACAGCCATCACAGGCCTCGGTATCCAGGCCGAGCGATTCGTCATCCAACAGCCAGGCCTGTCGGGGACAACTGTCCACACAGGCCCGGCAACTGGCCGTTTCTATCTTGGCATGGACGCAACGTTCACCGAAGATGTCCGGCAGCCTCTCTTGCAGTCGAACCTCCTCGAGGTGATCACGCAGCTTTGATTTCATTGATCGGTGTAGACTCGATCCATGAGTCATCTGATTCATCAGTTTTTCAGGGAGCGAATGTAGGCGACCATCGCCTTGATGTCCGCGTCTGAAATATCGGCACGTCCGGGCATGGTGGCCGCACCGCCGTACTTTGCCGCACCGTTCTTGATCACATTGAAGAGATCGGTATCCGATCCTGGCTGACCGTCACCATCGGTATCCAAGGCAAAATCGCCGGCTGAAAAATCCCGGGGTTTGGGATTCAATGCGGCAGCTGCAGCGCCATCTCCCTTGCCGGTCGCACCGTGGCAACTGGCACAGGCTCCGACACCATCATAGACAACCTTGCCTGCCGCCGCATCGGCCAGTACAGCCGGCACCTGGGTTAATACCAGTGCCGCGGTCACCAGAGCACAACCAATCATTGTGTATCGCTTCATAGACTCATCTCCTCAGAGGTATTGTTTTTAAGTTCTCGAGAACGACCGGTCTCGCTGAAGTTGCCGATGTAGCGGGTCATACTGCCGGACCTACACCCGGTACAAAACTCACGGGTACCGCTTCGGTTTGATGGCGCGGTTTCATCCGCTCATCGATCTCTTCGACACTGGGTCTCGGTTTGTCCAGTATCTGGGCCAGCAAATCCCTCAACTCCTCGCAATAAGCCCCGGTCAATAGGGTTACGGCTGCGAAATAGGCCGTATCACAGCGCGCAGCGACCCGCTCCGCAAAGGGCATCAGCCAACGCAGCAGATGCTCATCCATGAATCTGGCCACCTCCCCCAGGCAGGAAAGATCCGCACAACGGGAAAAGAGGTGGTTGAGAAACTGTAATTGCAAAACCAGGTGATCATCCGGACGGACCCGCCAGTTTTCCGCACTCAGACCATACTGTTCGTACCAGGAGCGGACTTGAAACATGCTGTCCTGACAGGCCAGGCTCTCCTCATCGACCCACACCGACTCTTGCGGTGAAGCATGGATCCCGTAATTCAGGTAGATACTGGCATAGTCTGCCGCCAATTCATCGAGCGTCCTCTCGTCCGGCTGTTGCGGCAGGTTTACCAGGACGCGCCGCATCAGATCAACGGCCTGCTGGCCGGTCTCACCCAGCAGGGACAAGCCCAACCCATCAGGAAAACCTGTCTCGCGCATCGAACTCAGCAAGCCGACATCCGGTTCCCGATCATGCAGAGCCGCCAACATGGCAAAATCCGTCGCAACGACTTGGGCTAAAGTGCGCATCGACTCCCCATGCTGAGCCGGCCCTGGTTGGTTTTTCGCGAGCCCCGTCATTTGACTTTCCCCTTGCTATGGGCGATGAAACCGATCGACGGTTTGGTCAGTTCGACATCCGCCATGTTCTGTACCTGACGAGACACCTCATCGTTCGGCCCAATAGCTACGCTCTGCAGTTCACCGTTCCAAATCTGCTCCACCGGCCCGATGTCCAGGACCCGCATCATGCAGGCCATCACGCAGTAAGGCTTGCGACCCGCCTCGATCTCATCCACGCACATATTGCACTTTTTGACCAGGTTGTCACTGGGATCGAACTGGGGAGCACCGAACGGACAGGCCGCCTCGCAACGCCGGCAACCGATGCACAGGGTGGAGTCGATATCCACGATACCATCCTGCTTGCGTTTGAACAGCGCACCGGTGGGGCAGGTCGGCAGACAGGCGGGGGTTTCGCAATGATTGCAGGACATGTTGACCTTATAGGCGAATACCTCCGGGTAGGTACCGCCCTCGATGTACTGCACGCGACGGAAGCGGGGTCCCGCCGCCAGGCCGTTCTTATCCTTGCAGGCGATCTCACAGGCTCGACAACCGATGCAGTCCACATTGTGGTGAACGAAACCCAGCTGCAGATCCGGCACAACCGGAGTATAGGTCTCCCGCTTGCGACGCTTCACCGCTTCCTTGATCTTGGCTTTGTCTTTGGTTTCTGACATTTCTCTCTCCTCCAAGATTACAGGTCACGCCGAAAGACATGGGCGCGGGATGTGGCCAGTTTGTCCCAACCCGGGCGATGCTCGAGGTCAGTCTTCCTGATGTTGCAGAGCACCGTGTTGTAGGCGAAAGCGCCAGCGGGACTGGGTTCGTCCAGGGTCAGCATGTCCGGGTTACCGGCCCGATCAACTCCGTTCTCATCCAGATCGATCCAGGCCCCTTCGTGCAGCACTGCGACCCCGGGCATACAGCGCTCAGTGACATAGACTGGCACGACACACTTGCCGCGATCATTCCACACTTCAACCGTGTCGCCGGTCTTGATGTCGAGCTTTCTCGCATCGGCAGCATTCATGGTGACCTCCTGTTCATAGGTCTCACGCAGCCAGCTGCAGTTGTTGAAGATGGAGTGGGTACGCCAACGCGGATGAGGCGAGATCAGGTGGAACGGGAACTTGCTGGTCTTCGGGCTGTTGAGTGACTCCCAGGGTTCGATCCACTTGGGGATATAAGGAATCTCATAACCGTACATGGTCTTCTTCCAGTCGGTGATCTGCGCCAGCGACGTCGCAAGGATCTCGATCTTCCCAGAGGGGGTCTGGAAACGGGTGCCGTTCTCGATCTGATCGCGGAAGGCCACATGGGGCTGGGCCAGGTTGAACTTGTAGACCCCGCGTTGCTTGAACTCGTCCCAGGACATGTTGACATGCTGGTGGGGGATCACCTTGGTGTCCCACCATTCGCGCAGATAGGCCTCGTCCACATTGTCGTTGACATGGAAATAGTCCCGGTTGGCCTTCGGATTGTAGGCCTTGCCAAAGACGTCACCGCCGATCCGATAGGCCAGTTCGGTGAACACCTGAAAGTCGGTCTTCGACTCGCCCATGGGTTCGATCACCTTGGGCCGGTGGATGTAGTAGTGCCCCTTGTACCAGGGCAAGGCTACGTCGTGCCGTTCGAAATGGGTGGCAATCGGCAGCAGAAAATCCGCATAGAGTCCGGAGGGTGTGATGGTAGAGTCCATACAGACCACCAGCTCCAGCTTGTTGATCGCCTCGATCTCCTTGTTGATGTTGGTCAGCTGGTTGAACCAATCGGAGCCCTGCCAGAAGATGCCCTTGATATTGGGAATCTGCCCATCGGTCTCGTCCTCGCGCTGCCAGAGCCCGATCTCCTCCCGCTTGACGTTCGGGTAATTGAGCACGCAGTGCGCCCATCGATCGGACTTGATCGCCTGAAACCAGATGTTGGCGTATTGGTCGTAGGGATAGGCCACCGCCTCCGCGTGCCAGGCCTTGCCGACCCCTTCGGCGCTGCCACCGAGGTTGCCGATGTTGCCGGTCATCGCCTGTAGCGCCGCCGCCATGCGGTTGTACTGCTCGCCATAGGCGTTGCGTCCCGGCGCCCAGGAGGCCTTGAGCGCCGCCGGCTTGGTCTTGGCATACATGTCAGCCAGCTTCTTGATGTCTTTGGCCGGGACGCCGCAGATCTTCGCTGCCCATTCCGGGGTCTTGGGCTCGCCGTCGTAGGTGCCCAGAATATAATCCTTGAAGTTCTCCTTGCCCTGGGCCCATTCCGGCATGGTGCCTGCATCCATCCCCTGACAGAAGCGGTCGATGAATGCCTGATCCTGCAACTCGTTGGTGAAGATGTAATGGGCCATGCCGGCCAGCATGGCGGCGTCCGTATTGGGTTTGATGGGTATCCACCAGGCATCGTAGGCGGCTGCCGAATCGGTATACTGCGGATCCACCAGCACGAATTTGCAGCCGCGCTGTTTGGCCATGCGCATGTACATGAAGGTATTGCCGCCATGAAAGGTGTAGGCCGGATTCCAGCCCCACATGATCATCAGTTTGGAGTGGGCGAAGGCATCGTCCTCGTTGCCGTCCTCGATGGTACCGAAGGTCATCCGGGAGCTGAAGGTAGTGCCCTGATAGGAGGGCACCGACCAGGAACTGGTGCGGCTGCCGAACATACCGAGAAAGCGTCCCAGCAGACCCTCGATCTGATCCGACTTGTGCAAGACTCCGTAGGAGGCCCCCGCATAGCTTTGATCCAGCAGCGCGGTGCGGCCGTAGGTATCCTTGAGATGGATCATCTTCCTGGCGATCTGGTCGAGGGCCTCGTCCCAGGAGACCCGTTTGAATTTGCCTTCGCCCCGCTCTCCGACCCGCATCATGGGATAGAGCAGGCGTTCGGCGGAATAGAGCCGCTGGCGATAGGAGCGACCCCGCAGACAGGCCCGCAGTTGTGGCTCCTCGTTGCTGTCCTTGCCGAAATAGCCGTTGCGCTGATAGCGGCCATCGTCGGTGGAGAGACGGACGATGACATCTTTCCACTTGTGCGCCACCAGCATATGGCGGGAACCGCAATTGTGCGCACAACTGGTCACCACGGTCTCCAGCTGATCGTCCCTCGGATAGGGCTCATAGGCGAAGGCCCTTGCCTCTTTGGCGGTCTGTAACTCAACCAATCCACCCGTCGCTATTGCAGCGCCGCCGGCGGCGCTGGATTTCAAAAAGGAACGCCGTGACAGATTCAGACGTTGTAAGATGTCTTGTTCGTTTTGCTTGGTGCTCATCCCTACCTCCTATTTGGCAGCCTGGGTTGTGGTTATCTGAAACCGAGCATCGGACTCTGTCGGACGATCTTTGGCCCAGTCCGGGACTGTCTCGGCCATACCCTTCCAGGCGTTTCGGGGATAAGGATAGGGAATGCGGTACCATTGGCGTCCGCCATGACAACCGTAACAGACATCGGAGTCTTGCTTACCTGCCTCTTCGATGGCGTCCGCTTTGAGAAAATTGACCTGGTGCCGTGTGGTGCGGATGTTTGCATGACAGAGCAGGCAATTGTTCTGAAACATCTCGCGGGATTCTGACCAGGGTTTCGGCAAGCCCATCAGCTCATAGGGATTTCTGCCGTGACACATCAGACAGATTTCGCTGTTGACCGATTTGCGCAGCGTGAAATCCACATTGGAATGATCTGGCGGTATCTGCGCCTCTTCCCTCAGATCGTTACCTTGATGGCAGGTGTTGCATTTCATCGCCATCAACTCGGTGGCGAGCGGGGTTATGAGATGGCGACGATGGAAGGTATCCTGCTCGCCTGTGTAGGTGTTCAAGGTCTGGTACCAGGCCACAGCCTCACTGGCTTTTACACCTGCTGGTGATTGCGCGAGTACCTTTCTTTCCAGGATCTCCTGATGACAGTTCAGACACTGTTGATCGGTTGCGCTATCTATTGCGGGTTTGAAATGGATCGGATCCCATCGTGCGTTTTCATAATGGGGATTTTCCGCCGTCACCTGAGCTGTGAAACCGAGAAGCAAGAC
>JASJBU010000224.1 GCA_030066355.1 Gammaproteobacteria bacterium
TCATCTCCCTGGACTACCACCACACCCTTCAGGCGGCTTCCGGTGAGGCGGCCGAGCAGGCCAGAGAGCAGGCCATGGAAGATAACTGGGGCAACTATCTGGTCGTCGTGGACGGTTCCATTCCCTTAAAAGATCCCGGCTATTCAACGATCGCAGGCATCAGTAACCTGGAAATGTTGGAAGAGACTGTGGAAGGTGCGGCCGCCGTCGTGGCCGTGGGCAGTTGTGCAGCTTTCGGGGGGCTACCGCAGGCCAATCCCAATCCAACGGGTGCCGTTTCCGTCTCCGACATCGTCAAAGACAAGCCGATTGTCAATGTTTCAGGCTGTCCTCCGATCCCGACAGTCATCACCGGTGTACTGGCGCATTTCCTGACTTTCGGCGCATTGCCTGAACTGGATTCTCTTGGCCGCCCGAAGGTTTTCTTTGGTCAGAGTATTCATGATCGTTGCTATCGCCGCCCGTTCTATGACAAGGGGCTGTTTGCCGAAACCTTTGACGATGAGGGTGCGCGCAAGGGCTGGTGTCTGTACCGGCTCGGCTGCAAGGGCCCCATGGCTTATAACGCCTGCGCAACGACGAAATGGAACCAGGGCACCAGCTGGCCTGTGGAATCCGGACACGGGTGCCTGGGCTGTTCTGAACCCGATTTCTGGGATGCCGGTGGTTTTTACAATGCGCTGTCGATCCCGGACAGTGATGTTTCCAGGAATATCGGTTACGGGGTAGCCGTGGGTGTCGTCGCAGGTGCAGCCGCTGGAATGTTGAATCGCAAGAAGAAGGATGAAGCTACCAGCAAACACGAAACCGTTACCATCAACGATCTGGATCAATCCGTATGAATACATCAGTCGAATTTTTAGCATGGGTCAGAGGCCCGGCCTTTGATGTGGCATTGATCATCTTCCTCCTCGGCGTTTTGATTCGCTTGTTTGAAGTGTTGATGCTGGGTCGAAAGCCTGATTATTCCGAGGCTCGGGGAGACACCCTGATACCGGGATTGAAGACGGTGTTGACCCGCACTCTGCCGGAGTCCGGCAGCCTGAAACGTTCACCCTTCACTGTGATTGGCGGCTACATCTGGCATATCGGCTTTCTCATTTGTCTACTCCTGTTCATCCCGCACATCGAGATGCTGAACGCGACTCTGGGTGTCAGCTGGCCGGGTCTGCCGAATCATATCGTGGATGCGATCAGTGCGGTCACCATTGTCACCCTCATCATCATGCTCGTGGACCGTTTGATTCACCCGGTAAAACGATTTCTCAGCGACACGGAAGACTATCTGGTTTGGGTGGCCACCTTCCTGCCCATGTTGACCGGTTATCTGGCGTTTCACCGAATGATCGATCCTTATCCATTGGTACTCGGTCTGCACATACTCAGTGTTGAATTCCTGATGATCGTCTTTCCATTTACCAAACTGATGCATGCAATCACATTCTTGATCGCCCGCTGGTTCAACGGAGCAATCGCCGGTCGCAGGGGGGTACAGTCATGAGCGGTGCCACACTGGATAGAGGTCTGAATACCTTTCGCGAACAGATGGATGCACCCACCGCATCCTTCTTTTCCAGTTGCGTAAACTGCGGCATGTGCGCCGAGGCCTGCCTGTTTTACACCGAAACCGTAGACCCGAAGTACACCCCGATCAATAAGCTGGAACCGATGCGTCGGGTATGGGAACAGGAATATACACTCTGGGGGAGACTGAAAGCCGCACTGGGTCTGACTAAACCGGTGACCGATGAACTCCTCGAGGAATGGGAGACCCTGATCTACGATGCCTGCACCCTCTGTGGGCGTTGCTCCATGGTCTGCCCTGTCGGCAACGACATCAGCTATATGATCCGCAAGGCGAGGGAAAGCTTCGTGGCGGCCGGGTATGCGCCGGAAGGCATGAAAGCGGCAAGCAGAAGGGCCGTGACCATCGGCAGCCCCATGGGCGTCAAATATCCCGCCCTGGCGGCCCAGATCAAACATATCGAGGCCGATACCGGGTTGACCATACCTGTCGACGTGGAAGGTGCCGATTATATGGCGCTCCTGTCATCGATGGAGATCATGAACTTCCCGGAATATATCGAGGCCCTGGCGCGCATCTTCAACCAGGCAGGTGTCACTTGGACCATCGCTTCAGAGGCGTTCGAAGCGACCAATTCAGGTATCCAGATCGGTTCCAGCGATATCGCCCGGGAACTGGTCAGCAGGGTCGTCAATGCGGCTGAAAAACTGAAGGTGAAAAACGTCATCAGCCCGGAATGCGGACACGCCTACTTTGCCGTCCGCTGGGAAGGTCCCAATCTGATCGGCAGACCCTATCAGTTCAAGGTGGTGCATATCCTCGAGTTGTTGGAAGAATTACGTGCCAGCGGTCGGATCAAGACCGAAGGCATGGACGACACCAGACTGACGTTTCACGATCCCTGCCAGATCGTTCGCAAGGGTGGGGTACTCGAACCGCCGCGTAACCTGTTAAAGCAGGTAGCGAGCAATTTCGTCGACATGGCGGATGCTCGTGAAATGAATTGGTGTTGTGGCGGCGGGGGGGGAGTGAGTGCCAATGAACGCGCAGACGAGCTGCGTATCAAGGTCTTCGCACGCAAGAAAAGCCAGCTGGATGAACTCAACGTGGATACCCTGGTTACCGCCTGTGCCAACTGCCGATTGATCCTGGAAGAAGGATTGGAAGAGTACCACGTGGAGTTGCCGGTGGTCGGCTTGACTGAAATGCTGGCTGAACATCTGGTCGAAGATAAGTGATTTCCCCATTTACAGTGTTGTGTAAATTCATCGCAACCACTGGAGACAAGCAAAAATGAGTGAACGTGTCGTTGTAGATCCTATCACCCGCATAGAAGGGCATTTGCGTATCGAGGCCCAGATGGATGGCGACAAGATTTCCGGAGCCTATTCCTCAGGCACCATGGTGCGTGGTATTGAGGTTATCCTGCAAGGCAGAGACCCGCGGGACGCATGGGCCTATGCACAGCGAATCTGTGGTGTCTGTACCTTGGTGCATGGTATCGCCTCGGTTCGTTCAGTGGAAAATGCACTCGACTACCAGATCCCAAAAAACGCGGAATTGATACGAAATCTGATGATCGGCGCGCAGTATATCCACGATCATGTGATGCATTTTTATCACCTGCACGCACTGGACTGGGTCGATGTGGTATCAGCCCTTTCTGCCGACCCGGCAAAGACATCCGAACTGGCCCAGTCCCTCAGTCACTGGCCAAAGGCGTCCCCCGGTTATTTCTCCGACATGAAGAAGAAACTGAAAGGCTTTGTCGATGCGGGACAGCTCGGCATTTTTGCCAAGGCCTATTGGGGACATTCCGTCTATAAGTTACCTCCTGAAGCCAATCTGATGGCCGTAGCTCATTACCTGGAAGCCCTGACGTGGCAAAGGGATGTGGTGCAACTGCACGCCATCTTCGGTGGTAAGAATCCACACCCTAACTTTCTGGTTGGCGGTGTCGCTTCGCCCATCGACCTGAACTCAGATTCCGCGATCAATGCGAAGAAGTTGTCCCAGGTACAGAACGTCATCAATAAAATGCGCGAGTTCACCGACCAGGTTTACGTGCCCGATACGCTGGCGATCGCAAGCTTCTACAAAGACTGGGGAGAGCGGGGCGAAGGTCTGGGTAACTTCCTTTGCTATGGGGATCTACCTGGCACCAGCATGAACGATCCGGATAGCTTTTTCTTCCCTTCAGGCGTCATTCTGGACCGTGATCTGAGCACGGTCCATCCCTTGGATCCGCATAATCCGGATGAGGTTCAAGAGTTCATCTCTCATTCCTGGTATGACTACAGTCAAGGTAAGGATGCCCCCTTACACCCCTATGATGGAGAAACGAATCTCAACTACTCCGGCCCTAAACCACCCTACAAGCAACTGGATGTCGAAGCATCCTACTCCTGGCTGAAGTCACCAAGATGGAAGGGCAGGCCCGTGGAAGTCGGCCCCTTGGCGCGGGTCTTGATGTTGTACGCAAAGGGCCACGAACAAACCAAGGAACTGGTCGGTATGACGTTATCCAAACTGGATCTACCTACCAGTGCACTTTTCTCTACCCTTGGAAGGACCGCGGCGCGCACCCTGGAGACGAAGATCGTCGCCGATGCCATGCAGGGCTGGTATGACCAACTGATTGCCAATATCAAAGCGGGTGACACAAGGACATTCAATGAGAACCTGTGGGAGCCTTCCTCTTGGCCAAAACAGTGCCAAGGCGTCGGTATCATGGAGGCACCCCGCGGCGCGCTGGGTCACTGGATTGTGATCGAAGACGGCAAGATCGCAAATTATCAAGCGGTGGTACCCAGTACCTGGAATGCCGGGCCGCGAGATGCACAGGGTCAGCCTGGCGCTTATGAAGCCGCCTTAGAGGACAATCATCAGCTTGCCGATACCAAACAACCGGTGGAGATCCTCCGGACCATCCATAGCTTCGACCCCTGCATTGCCTGCGCGGTGCATCTGTCCGATGAATCTGGCGAGGAGATGCTGCAGGTCAAAGTGACTTGATTCTCATTCAAGCGTCCAGCATTTGATTTGAGTGGTCAGCTGGGTGGTTAGCTGGCTGCTCAGGTTTTGACGGCGGTAACAATAAAGCCCTCAACGGGTACCCCACCTTCGTTTCTGAGGGTATTTGTGGATATCTGCTCGATTTTCATGCCAGCCTGCTCTGTTACTTCTGTGACATAATCTCGAGTATGGCTGTATCGTCCATGCGGGTTGAGACGAAATGTCTCCTCTGGATCCGGATCGACCGCTTTTTCCAAAGTGAAGACGCATAAACCCTTTGGCGTTAAGGCACCGGAGGCAGCAAGCAATACCGGCCTCAAGTCACCGAAATAGCAGAGCGTATCGGCTGAGGCGATCAGATCAAAGGAGTTTGCTTGGTTGACCATGAATTCGGTGAGTTCGGCGACTTCGAGATCATCATAGATGCCACGACCTTTGGCTTTGTCGATCATTCCCTCGGAGAGGTCCACTCCGACCAGGTTGTTCGCATAATCGCGAATCAGGACACCCAACAGACCCGTCCCGCATCCCGCATCGAGGATGGCGAGTTGGCCTTTTCTATCAACCAGCTTGGATTTGATAGCGGACATCACCAATTCAGGTGCTCGATATTCGAGGCGCTGTAATACTTGATCGAAACTACCGGCGAAGATATCGAAGGTTTCCGCCACAAAAGCATCTGATGCTCGATCAGGAATCTGCTTGCCCGAGCAAGCCGCCAGCAAATGCTCTGCGGTAGGGTTGCCTGGATCAACCGTGAGTAACTGCCTGTAAATAGCTGCAGCTTCATCGAACTTTCGCTCACGATACAGCATACGTCCCAGGCTTTTATAAGCAGTCGTCACATACGCAGCAGATTCCTCTGGTTTGATGAGTTTTATCGATTCACGGAAAGCAGCAAGTGCCTCGTCATTCCTCTCCAGTTTTCTGTAGACATTACCAAGATTGTGGTAGGCTTGAGAGTGTTTTGGTGCAAGTTCAATGGCTCGCAGCAACGATGTCAATGCCTCTTCATATCGCTTTTCATCCTTTAGCACTGCACCAAGGTTACACAGTGCATTTGCATTCTTTGGATCGATATCAAGGCACGTTTGGTAGGCCTCAGCCGCTTCTGCTGATTTATCGGTTTCTTTGAGAATATTACCAAGATTGTTATGGAAGTCGGGATGATTCGGATTGATGAAGATCGCTTTTCGAATCAGATCTATGGCCTTGTCACTTTTACCCTGTTGGTGAGAGAGTACACCGAGGAAATGCAGCGCATCTGGTTGCTGAGGATTGGCCTTTAATACCTGCTCATAGATCGTTTCCGCCTCGTCAAAATGTCCGTCCTGATGTAGTCTGATCGCGATCGAGACGGCTTCATCGATCGATACGCGTTTTTCCCTGGATCTGTTCTGCTTGGCTGCGGCTCTACGGTCTTTTCTATTCATAATGTCATTAGCATGAACCAGGTGTTGCTAATCAAGCCGTTCGTCCAGCTCGGTAGCCAGACTTGTATCCTGCCAGATACGCTTCGTTCAAGAGGACGACATAATGAGAAGCGCTATTCTTATCCCTGAAACTGAGAACCGTTCTTCCCGAGCTTGCGATTACTTCAAAATATCCATTTGATTCTTGCATCGTATACTCGGTGTATTCTTTATTATCATTAGTCATAATATCCAGAGTTATATATTTGGAGCATGAAGGATATCCATTCAGACAAAACCTCTTGTGCCACTTTGAATTGCTCGTTTAGCAACTGATAAAACAGGACGAATCAGCAAATTTAAAACCCATAGTAAAAATGCATGAGTAATATCTTTGGCGGTTGTAGCTATTGTCTTTCCAACGAATTTCATGACCAATGATATCCAGCGTAGCAATCTGTCTCCTATTGCTTTTGAGAGGTTAGCGGCTTTAGTCAGGAGCATAGCGATCAGATCGGGTACACTGGTTGCGATGGTTGTAATGATGCCTACAGTTGCACGGGCCAGGTCTAATAGAAATGTTAATGCTTTGCTTAGTGCCATCATGGCAATACTTGATCCAGGGAATTTTACATATTCAGATGCTTTATTAAGCCAATGATCGACACTCGCATGTAACGGCATAGAGGATGAAGCACTGGCAAGCGACTTCCAGGTGTTATCTTTAACTGCTGCTGTGTAGCTTTTCATTGAATGTGCATTGATAGAAAAAAGCACTCCACAATTACTCACACACATGCCATCCACTGAAGCAGGCGTGTGTATATAGGGATAGATGGGAACTAGTGGTACAGGATCCGCTTGATTGTATACCCGATAAATGTTTGTCTTCAATTTGTTTTCTAAATAGGTAGACATGCCTTTCATTCCAACTCTCGGTGAACCGAATGTATAGAGTGAGACCGCATGTCCTTCATTTATAAATTTCGCGGCAAACAAATTAGCCAGTGCCCCACCTAGGCTGTGCCCTACACAGTGTATATGGTTGTATTCATGGATTTTTAAATTGTTGTCACGCTCTATCTTATTTGAAATCGAGGTAAAGACTTTTTCAAATCCTGTATGAACAGAAAATCCACCAGGTCCGCGAGTTGATGTAGCATGTATGTTACTCAACCAATCGTAACCAGAATCCGTACCACGGGTTACCACCGCTAATTCTTTCTTACTTCCATCATTGACGGGAACAATTAAAGCAAATCCCGTCTCATTACTTATCGGTCCAATGCCTGATGTTCCCAGTACAACTGATGCTTGGTCAATATTGAAACGATTATTCAGATAGTCATATGCTGATTTATTAGCCGCAATTGCACGTTTTGCATTCGTATCATTCTTTATTGCATAAACACTACTGGCAAGCTTTGCAGCGGTAAGCGTATCGAGTGGTGTACTTGTGCTCATTGCAGATACCTATTTTTTTCCTTCAA
>JASJBU010000225.1 GCA_030066355.1 Gammaproteobacteria bacterium
TAACACATTACATGCCAGCATATTCGCCAGCGCAGGAACCTGCAAACTGGTGTTACGGACAATGAGGCAGCGGGGCCATCATGTCGGGAATCATTTCTTAGCATCCTTGCCGGGTGAAACCGGGTTAACCAGCAAACAAACCATGAACTTGCTTTGGGTTTGATCAGATCGTCTTTACGAAAAATTCTTTGATCCCCTGAGATCAGTGATCGGTTCCCCAGGTTCGAGGCACTCCAAACCGGCTTCGTCACGAGAGTCGGGGTTGTGTTCCTTGCCTTGTCTCTGCAGAAAATCAACCCTAGAGAAAAGCTGCCGCTCGGATGCCGGGCTCTTCGATAATCAAGTATGTTGAAAATATGTGGTATGCAACATCAGGCGAAATGTCCTCGAGAAATTGCGCTCTATGCGGCCAGCTGTGCGACAATACAAGAATTCGAACAGTGATTGCCATGAAAACCATCCGCTTCATAATGGCCATTTTTCTCATCGTTCAGTGCGTCTTATCAGAAGTGGTATCAGAGGAGGGGTGTCATTCCTTCTCTAGCGAGTCCGGAAACTTTCGTATATGACCTGAACCCCGGCAGATCACGGATAGAACCTTTCTCGATGCGTTAAATAACGAGAGAAAACTGAGTGACTTCGGAGGCAAGCCACTCATTGTCCATTTTTGGGGTACATGGTGCCCACCTTGTATCAAAGAGATGCCTGCACTTGATCGATTCCAAAAAAAGTCATTGACGAAGAGTTGGAAATTCTCCCAATCAATCGTGACAGTGGCGAAACAGACAGTACGATCGATTTTTATGTGAAAAACCAGATCAGAAATCTTGCACTCTACACCGATCGCGTGGGCTCGTTAGCACACGAGATGAATGTCGGTAAACTGCCGGTTACTGTTTGTATTAACGCTGAAGGCTTGGAAATCAGGTGTACTTTCGGCCTACTCGACTGGGATAACGATAAAGTGTCGCAGCACGTCCGTTCCTGCTTACTGCAATAAATATCTCACCTGCAGAGCTGAGGGATAGTTTTACTGATTGCATCAAGTCGGTATACATCTAACCTCACGATTATAGTGATCACTACTGGATTCATCATGCTATCTAACCTATACATCCTATAGGTACAGAGGAAAAGTCAGATACTGGAATTCGGACATATTGGTTGAATTGTTCGATACTGTATATGGGCTACAGGGAAGTGAGCGTACTAAGAAGACCTGTGATTGTGTACCAAAATGGTATTTTTCCAACAATCAAGGATAAAGGCATATTACAAAGGGGGAGGAAGCAATGTATAAACAATCAATTCTGTTTTTTGCAGCAATGCTTGCAAGTCGCCTGGCATTTGGTGCCATTGATGTAATGGGTTTCTATTCTGGCAACTCTACTGAAACATTGAGTGGATGCCTGGATCCAACAGACAATGGCACCTTTTCTGGCAGTCTGACATTGAATATTGATGATCAAGCAGCAGATTTTTACCAGGGTAGCGGGCAAACTGAAGATGGCACTTTTTACTCGATCAGCGGAACAGTGGATGATGAGGGCATAACTTCAGGTTCAATATCATACTCCGAACCAGATGGAACATCAGGCAACGGCAGCTTTTCAGGCATTTTCTCCGGCGACAATCTAAGCCTGTCATATAACACCACGGACCTGGAGGGAGATACCTGTACAACAGTTGGTTCGGCAAGCTTGTCACGCTCCAGCACCAGTAGCGATGCCGAACAAGCGTTACAGCAATTCGCTGCGGCAGGTACCGTTACTATCATATCCACTTTGATACAACACCAAAATCTTGGGTTACGTCAAACCAAATTACGCAGAAAAACCGCGGATGAGATTGACGTGTCTGGATTGAACTTCAACATCGGCGGAGAGCTTGTCTCAATGGGCCAGCTTGTTTCATTGTTGTCAGGGCATCAATATAGCGGGTCCAGTACTGACCATGCTTCATTGAGTAATCAACCAGGATTCTTCGCGACCGGCACTATCAGCATAGGCGAGCGTGATGAGACTGACAGTGAAACCGGCTTTGATTTTTCCACCGGAGGCCTGACAGCTGGAGCCGACTACGCAATGACTGATAATCTATTCTTGGGAGGTGCATTAGGTTATTCGAGAATTGATAGTGAGTTCGACCAATCAACCGGCGATTTGGATGTTGATGGTTACAGTATAGCGATCTACAGCACATACAATGTTCCGAATGGCTTCTACGTAGATGGGATTTTACGATTTGGTTGGAGTGACTATGAACAGGATAGAAAATTTATTTTGGATGGAACTCTGCAAACAGCATCTGCCAGTTATGACAGCCATGATTACTCCGTTAGCTTGAGTACCGGTCTTAAATTGAATTCAGGACCCTGGAACCTAGAGCCTTTTGCGCGTATCGATTACGTAGAGATTGAAATTGACAGTTTTGATGAAAAAGCCGAGACGGCTGGCGCCGACTCCAGTCTGCTATCCATTGACGAACAGAGTATTCGTTCACTTAAAAGTGCACTGGGAGGCCAACTCAGCTATTCTTTGAGTACTCAACAAGCTGTATATGTCCCAACCCTACGATTCGAATGGCAACACGAATTCCAGGATGATAGCCGCACCATCAATTCGCAATTCGTCAGTAATCCGGCCGTGCAGACATCTTTTGTGACAGACAACCCAGATCGGGATTTTTTCAATATGGGCGCAGGGGTCACAGCTGTATTTGCCAATGGGATGATGGGGTTCCTTTATTACGAATACCTGCTGGGGCATAGCGAAATTTCACAGCACACCATCAATGGTGGGATTCGTATAGAGTTTTGACAAGTTGGTATCTTGCAGTTGAACTCCCGGTAAAGCCTAGCCTGGAAATATCACACGCGAACGGGTGATATTTTCGGGCTAGGGCGTTAGCTGTACTGAGGCAGACAACCTGCGACTCCTGCACCATCCGGTAGATCTAATTCGGCCTGCTTCCCGTGTAGCACGGTGGCTGAAGCCTGCAACTCCGGTTGACCTGTTTCCAACCAATGACTCAATGACCACCACTGCCGTCGATCCAAGTGTACCGAGCGAGATTCGAGTTCGGCGATTGATCTGCCTTCTTCCGCTGCTTGAACATAATTCTGTGTGTCGCGAAACACACCGACCAGCGGTATAGCGATCTCATCCAGGTCTATGATGAGTTGGCGATAGGCGCGAGTGTTGCAGCGAACGCGATTTGCCACGATGCCAATGGGAACGTTGATGGCTGATTGTCTGCAGAGGGTCGTCAGCTGTTCGATGAAGTCCAGTGTAACGTGCCGATCGATGGCGGAAGGGAGTACGGGAACAACCACTGCCGTTGCCTTACGCAGCAGGCCGGATATCTCCAGGCGTTTTATCGAGGCCGGGGTATCGACAATCAGTCGTTTGCTATCAGGTGGAATACGTTGGGCAAAGCTGCGCGTCATGCCACTCGGAATCGGACCACAGGCAAAGATACCATGGATTGACGAGAGGTTGTCCGGACGGAGTTCAAGCCAGCGCTTGCTTGAAGCCTGCGGATCATAGTCGAGCAGCGTGGTCGCTGTTCCTGAGGCGGCATAGTATCCCGCAAGATTGGTGGCGATGGTGGTCTTACCACAGCCCCCTTTATTATTGATGATAACGATTCGTTTCATGAATTGATCCTCGTGCCGGAGCACAGATCCCCTTCCTCCGCATACGAATTAATTTCTTTTCGTGCAAATTCAATGAATTGAAGTTTGCTTATTGGCCATTTAGACAACAGCATACTAGCCTCCATAATGCACACAATTCAACTTTGCATCCTGTTCATGGCAGGTCTTTTCCTGTCACTCAGGTCGGATATATCATCCTATAACCTGATGAAATTTCCGAGGTAAAGTAGCTAAACTGTCAAATTCCTTAAACATGTCTGACGAAAATAACAAACTTAACGGTTCCAGGATCGCTCGGGAAAAACACACCATTGAGGCGATGCTGCATATTTACTGCAGAGATCATCACCAGACTCAGGGAAAGCTCTGCAATGAATGTCACCAATTACTAAAATACGCACACCGCCGTTTGGACACTTGCCCCTTTCAAGAAACAAAACCCGCCTGCAATCAGTGTCAGGTACACTGTTATTCAACAATGATGCGGGATCGGGTCAAATCGGTGATGCGCTATGCAGGACCACGCATGACACTGCGCCACCCTGTGCTCAGTCTCTATCATCTGCTTGACAAATTGCGTGAAGTCCCGGAGTTGGGGAAAAAGAAGCCCTGAGATACAGGCGACTCAATGGTCTCAGTGACTGAGTTGGTCAAGAGATGCCTTGCACTGTCCACAGTTTTTAGTCGATGCTTTGGGTCGTCGGTTCACAGACACCAAAGGGCTTTGAGATAGAGTCCTACCCGTTAAACAAAGATAACCGGATGAAACTGTTTCGCGATATCGACTTGAAAGATCTGACCATGGAACAGTCGCAAAGCCTGAAGAGAGTGGCACTTAAACTGGCACATAGAGTTTGTGAAAACCACTCCACAAGCCCATCAGGATTTTCTTGAATCGATTGGTATCCCTCAAGCAGGGATTGCCTTTGTTTGCTTAGGATCTCTGGATACGGCTTCGGTCACAGGAGACAGGCCAGAGAATTTAGCCAATAATGATTAAGACAAACCGGGCATGAGCAGAAAAATAGTATCAGGTACTGCTCCAGCTTGACTGACTGACATCTACAATACGCGCATTAGATGCATTTATACTTCGACATAAGAAAATACAACTCAAATACCAGAATCCTGAGAGTCAACAGAACATGATCCATTCAACCACACCCAATATACAAGGCAAGGAAATCAAACAGTACCACGGCGTTGTGACAGGCGAAGCCATCTTGGGCGCCAATATCTTCAAGGATATCTTCGCCAGCATTCGCGACATCGTCGGCGGCAGGTCGGCCGCTTATGAGCAAGAACTGCAGAAGGCCCGTAAACTCGCCTTCGAGGAGATGTCGCAGCAAGCCTCAGAACTCGGCGCCAACGCCATTGTAGGCATTGATATCGACTATGAAACCGTCGGCGCACAGGGTGGCATGCTGATGGTCAGTGTCAGTGGTACCGCAGTCACGATCAAATAAAACACCCCAGCGAAACACAGGGTACTGAGGGGCCAGGAGTTTCAAGTATGGAATCACTATCGTACAATTAGGTTTCTCACTGGCATGATTACCAATAGACACAGCGTTTCATTCTGGGGATTGCAGATACCTGGATGGTTACTTCTCGCCTATCTGATCTATGCCCAGGGTATAACCGCATTCAGCTATAACCTCGGTGTTTCGTTGGGTACGCAGGAGCCGGCTGAAATCATCACAGAGGTCGGTACGGCATTCTGGTATGGCTTCGCGTTCGGCGACTTGATGATATACATACCGGTCCTGCTCATCGGCCTCATCGGTCATTTTCGTGCAACCGAAGGGGGGGTGATCTTCATGGCCGCGGCACTGGGTATCACTGTCTACTGGCCGGTCGTCTGTCTTACCGCGATTGTCGATGCCCGCACTGCAACAGGCTGGAACCTCGGCGATGAAGCACCCTATTGGGTCGTTTTGCCTGTGATCGCTCTATGGGGGGCATGGGGGCTCAGCATGCTAGTCAGGATGCAGCATCATTCAAAAAGCACCATTAACCAATCGAGGGAGATCGATCCATAGGCCGGCGACTGATTGCAAATCCTGGGTCCTGAACGTTCGTAACGAATAGGATAGAGAACTCAAAATTACGGTATGATCGCCTAAGATGACAGATCCAAATGAAATGCGGGTTGGCGGCTTCACTCCCCTGACGTCCATCGATTATCCGGGTGTATTGTCGGCAGTGATTTTCTGCCAGGGTTGCCCCTGGCGCTGCCGGTATTGTCATAACAGCGAACTGATCCCCAGACACGGGGATAATCATATTCCATGGGAACGGGTCCTGAAATTTCTCCACCAACGGCGAGGTCTGCTCGATGCCGTGGTCTTCAGCGGCGGTGAACCGACTCTGCAGAAGCAATTGCCTTCAGCCATTCAGACTGTAAAGTCGATGGGATTTAAAATCGGCCTGCATACGGGAGGTGCCTATCCCGAACGACTGATGAGGCTCCTTGCTTCTGTCGACTGGGTCGGTCTGGACATCAAGGCCTCAAAAGAAAACTATGCAAAGGTGACAGGGGTGGAAGGTTCAGGGGAAAAAGCCTGGCAGAGCGCGAAGCTCCTGATCGATAGTGGTGTTTCTCATGCATTACGTACAACCATCCATCCGCAGCTCATCTCCACGACCGAGCTACAAAAAATCACACAGCGCCTGAATGACCTGGGTCCGGCACGGCATCAACTGCAGACCTGTGTCACGGATCACTGCCTGGATCCTGCGCTGAGAAACTGATATCCAGCTCACCTTTCAAAGGGATCACTCAACTCTGCCGTCACCCGGCTAGTGACCTATAAACGCCTAACCACTCTCTTCGTTGGACTGCTTGGTACTGGTTGCTCGTGCGCTTTGCCAGGTTCGTGAAAGATTCTGTAGGCAGGATATTTACCATATCATCCATACAACTTTAGTTCTTGAACCAGACATATTTTTGTCTATATACAATGTGTAAGGGCCTGAACGAATTAAGTGAAAAACAATTGCGGTCAAACTGCGGATTCAGCTTTGAAATAACGCATAACCGAGAGAAGAGATCCATGACAGAACAAAATCGTTCCCAGGCAGTTTTTTCAAAGTTTACTCACTGCTTTATTCCATACCTCACTGGACTCAGCCTCACGGCGGGTGCGGCTTATGCCAGTGACCGCCATGCACTGGAAGAGGTGGAGGTCTTACCCCTGTCATTGGCAATCACCGCGGCAGTCGTTGCGGAATCGGTGTGCGCCGACCAGGGTTATCGCGTCAGCGTGGCCGTTGTGGATCGGGGTGGCCTGGTCAAGGCACATATCCGTGCGGACGGCGCAGGTCCGCATACCCTGGAGAGCGCCAGAAAAAAGGCCTTCACCTCTGCATCCATGGGACGCCCGACCAGCGTACTGGTAGACGCTGTGGTCAATAACCCCTCGATCGAAGGACTTCGGGACATGGACGACAGTATTCTGATCCTGGGTGGCGGTTTGCCGATTATTTCGGATGAGGAAGTGATCGCCGGTATCGGCGTGGGTGGCGCACCGGGCGGCCACCTCGATGAGGCCTGCGCTCAGGAGGGTATAGATAGGATCCTGAATTGGCTGGATGACTGAGCAGCTGAACCACCTGCAAACATGGATCGCGACTATGCCTGGTCATGGTCCCCAGCAGGGGACCATGATCAATTACCGGATCGTCTTAACGGGCAGAGACACCCAGGGCATCCAAGGTTTGGATATTTAGATATTTATCGACCGGTAGACCCTTGTCACGCTGAAAGTCATTGACCGCAGTC
>JASJBU010000223.1 GCA_030066355.1 Gammaproteobacteria bacterium
GCTGGCGATAGTAGGACAGTGCACTGGTGCCGTTGGCCGAAACATCAAATACCTTCCAGCCTGAATCACTAAGGTAAAAACGAAAATCGATGTTCGCCGGATAACCACCCGCCTGAAGAATACCTACCCTGACTTTGACTTCATTCTTTCCGGCACGCCGAGGACGAAAAAATCTCACATCCTGATTATCATAACTGGTCAGTCGCTTGACCAGCGTCGAAAGCAGCATTTCTTTGACCTTCTGTTCCAATACACTCCGTTGTGCATCATTCATATTCCGGTACGCAGGTCCTGCCGACCATTGTGCCATATAGGCAAAATCAAAATACGGGGCGATCTCGTTTTCCACAAAACCACCGATTGCCTGGGGATTTGGCCGCTCCTGGTGGCGCATAAATTTGAGCAGTTTGGTCATGCCTTCTCGGACTATTGTACCGGGCCCTGCATCCTGTTGCTGCACACCCATGCCTTGCGGGGGATATGCATAACTGGGTGACGCCTGAACCTGGAAAGTCAGTAATACCATCAGCACTGTGAATGCAAAAATTCTAAATTCCATAAATCCTCCATCTAAAAAATAAATAGCTGCCGATACAGCGACGATGCAAGGTTGCCTAGGGACGTGAGCAAAATCAAGCTTGATAAGAAAGGACTAATTCAACCAGCAACTAACATTCAAGTAGTGATCTTTTTATAGATATCAGAAACCTTCAATGGCAATTTCTCCACTTCATTGATCACCGTATAGTTCGCTGCGCCGTACATATGGGGCAGATAATCCTGTCCCTCTTCATCAATGGTGATACAAAAGGCATGAATACCATTGCGGCGCGCCTCAAACAGGGCCTGACGGGTATCCTCAATACCATATTCGCTGCGGTAATCCCCTAGATAATCATCCGGCTTACCGTCGGAGAGAGTAACCAGCAATTTGGTTCTGGCATCGATTTCATTCAAGCGCACACTCAGATGCCTGATCGCAGCACCCATTCGAGTATAGTCTCCAGCCCGGATGCCGCTGATTCGTGCCTTGATTTCCTCATCATATCGCTCATCAAAGGTCTTCACCGGAAAGACATCGCAGCGCTTGCGGCTCATACCTGTGAATCCGTAGATTGCATAGCGATCACCCAGAGACTCCAACGACTCGGCCAGCAACACCAATGCCTCACGTTCTGCCTCATTGATCCAGCCCTGGGTCGATCCGGACATATCGACCATGAACATCACCGCTATATTCCTGTCTTCCCTATGCATACGGGTAAACAGCCGGTCAGTCATTTCCAGGCCGGTATGCACATCGGCCCAGGCCTCGACAAAGGCATCAATATCGATACCGTCACCATAGACCTGCCGCTTCAACAGATGATCCTCGTTACGCATCGCCTCGAAGCTTTTCCGCAGATGCATTATCAGACGTTGATACTTGACGAGCACCTGGTCAACAAAACCGTCATAAACAGGTTTAACCGGGACTTCGCGCACCACACACCAGTCTTTGCGATAGTGTTTTCGACGAAAGTCCCACTCCTGGTAGTGGAAAGCGCCTTTTTCGTGATAGGTCCCACTCCACACCTCATCAGGATCCAATAACTTCTCTTCATAGTCCTGCAGGTTGTACTCACCGGAACCTGCGGGCACCAGATACTCTTCGGGAATCTCACTCAAATCCTGAATTATGGAGATCATAGTCTCTCTGACATGCTCCGGGATGGGGACATTCTTGCCATCCAGCGCCAATTCCATCTTGAAATCTTCGGGAATCTCCAAATCAAAATCCTGCTGGATATCGAATTTCTCAATTGGTGGCTGGTTAGCTTCATGCCCTGCATTTATCTCATCTGCGATATCTTTCAGGGCCACTCTCAATTGGGCTTTTTCCCGCTCGATACGCTTTGCCATTACTGCGTTGACCGCACCAGGTATAAGTTCCCCCTGGAAGCAAACCCATTCTGGCAATCTCATAAACAAGGCTCGATCCAGTAAAGCGAGAGTATCTTGCACCGTCGAGTCTGGTTGTTTCAGCGATGCCGTGAGATCATGCCAATCCTCCGGCAGCGCACTCTCTGAGAGCTTGCTCCGCAGATTCTGCATCTCACGATCGAGCCCCGGAAATTCGCGCCGAATACAGGCTTCCAGACGCACTGTCTCCAACTGATGAAAGCAGCGCAGTGCATGACGGGGAGCCGGGTGGGCCTCGAATTGCCGCTCCAGGTCAATGTGAAAGGTACCGAACCTGGCTTGCGCCCAGAGATGCACCATCGTAGCTTTGTAGAGCCTGAAATTATCTCGTTTGTCAGGTAGATGCGCCATCACCGGCGGCAGATAGATCACCTCGCTGTCAGTATAGGCGGAATCTGCCAGCTCCAATTTCATGCGGCGTCCGGAGAGCCCTTGTACGATCGGCAACAATACACCGACCTCATCCTCGAAGGCACAGCCGGATGCCCGTTCCCGACCCTGCTGAACAAAGCGTTCGATCTCCTGAATCACATTCAGAGCCGGATGCAGGCCTGACTGATCATATACATCGAGTGCGAGCAGGACCCAGGCCTCAATCATCTGTGCATCCATCATTTCCAGGGCACGATGAGATTGTTCGCAAAACTGATAGGCGATCTCGATATGCGTACTGGCAATCCGGCGAATCCAGTCCAGGACGAAATACTGAGACTCCGCCTCGAGTGCGGCCAATGCTGCAGCTGGTCTATCCACATTGCGAAAGGAAAACTCGACCTCTAAATAGCTCTCGAGTCTCAGACGGATCTGCTCGACTGTCAGTTTGCTTGGCTTCGGCATACTATCCTGATAATCAGAGAGTGAGCGTGGAGACTACCGGCTGTTGACCATGCAACACCCTATCGGCCTGTCGAGGACTCCGTACTGGGACCAACGACATGAGGATTTCCGAGTCACCCACGGCCTTGACCAAGTTTTGTCGCCCATTCAGTCTTGTTCCAGCAATATCGAAGCGACTGCCCACACTCATGATGGGCAAATCAGCCTCCACACGACCTGCTGTGAGCATCACTCTTGAGTGTTTGGCCTCGATGCCGATCTCTGTACCCTCGATCACGGTGTTCTGAATGGTCACCTTGGACTGCTCGACCACCAGCTCCTGAATCTCAGCATTCTCAACCAGGATATCCTGACAGTTCTTAAGCACCAGCCGATGTATGATTCCACTGTAGGTTTTATCATTTTGGCTATCACAAACCACTTCTGACCTGACCTCGGCTGTCTCGACAGGTTGCCGGGTACTCAAACTACCTGGCGCATTGAGATGCTGCCGAACCAGCCGAATATACTCCTGCAGCTGCTCACGGATCGGAACATGCCCGGCATTGGGGATAATGTGGAGAGAAGATCTGGGCAGCAACGCATCCAACACCAGGCCAGTACGCGGCGGAGCGACATGGTCATCCTCCCCCCAGACAATTAGGGTGGGTGTCTGCACCTGCTGGGGCACTCTGCTGTAATCCTCCATCACCAATCCCAGGCCGGCGATCGCAGTTGGGTTCCCCTTCAACAACTTTTGTCTCAAGTAACCGGAATGCAAAACCAGACTCATATCGAATGGCAGCGTCTCAGCCAGCTTGCGTTCGAAAGATCCCAATAAAACTCCTGCCAGGTCGGAGATCGACGACCTCCCCGGAATAGAGAAGCCAGCGAACATCTCCAAGCCGAGTGGAGCGAGGTATTTTGTGTAGGCCAATCGATGCAGGATTCCCGCCGCATCGATCAGGGTTAGACTGCGCAGATCTTCACCATAGGTCGCCGCGTAACGAAGGGCTATCGCACCACCCATCGAGTGCCCCACCAGATGGAAGGGTTTCTTGGCGTACTTCTCCGTCAGATAATGGATCAACTCACTGTAGCGGGTCGGGGAATAGACCACATTGGCCTTGCTCGAACGCCCAAATCCAGGTAGATCGAAGGCCAGGATATGAAAGTCGACGCGCAGAGTGTCGATGGTCTCCCGCCAATCATCGGAGGCTCCATCACCCAGACCATGCACCAACACCAGGGTCGGTCTCGACAGGTCACCGGTCTCCAGCACGTATACGTCGCCACCAAATATAGGGTCGCTCTCCAAGCGCCCCTGGTCCGATGCCATCACTGAGGCGCAGACAAAGCAGAAAAGCAGTGCTGTCATCCGTTCAGTGAAACTCATCGGCTTAACCCTATTCAATCGTAAGTATCCTCAAAACAGTGACGCGCTCAGCTCATTCACCGCGATCAGCATATCGGCATCATCCGTCAACGCCTGGGCGATTGAGGATCGACAGGCTACCACCGGGTCGACCCCGGATTGGATCAATTTTGCCGCATGTACCAGCAGACGGGTTGACGCACCTTCATCCAGACCACTCCCTTTCAGATTCCGCGTCATGTGGGCGAATTTTACCAGCTGCGCCGCCATATCCGCCGGTACACCTGTCTCTGTAGCAATGATCTTCTGTTCCAGTCCGGTTTCCGGATAATCAAATTCAAGCGCCACGAAGCGCTGCCGCGTACTCTGCTTGAGATCCTTCAGGATGCTCTGATAACCCGGGTTGTAGGAGATGGCCAGACAAAAATCGCTGTTCGCCTCCAGCAATTCACCGACCTTTTCCATAGGTAATACCCGGCGATCGTCTGCCAACGGGTGTATCACCACAGTCGTGTCTTTACGCGCCTCTACGATCTCATCGAGATAACAGATACCTCCCGCTCGTACTGCAGCCGCCAATGGGCCGTCTACCCAAACCGTTTCGCCACCTTTCACCAGAAACCGTCCAACCAGATCCGATGCGGTGAGATCATCATGGCAGGAAACCGTGATCAACGGTCGCTTCAGACGCCAGGCCATATGCTCCATAAAACGGGTCTTGCCACAGCCGGTTGGACCTTTCAGCAAGATGGGCAGCCGATTTCGGTAAGCCGCTTCGAAAACCTCTATTTCATCGCCGACTGATTCATAGTAGGGCTCATATTCGATGAAGTAGGTTTCAGGTTTCAGGGTTCTCGCGTCCAAAATAGACCTCGCTGTTACTCATGACTCAACGGAAACTGATCATCGAAAGTGGATTCTGACTATCAGGCACCGCAAAGCTAAATGATATTCCCTGCAGCAGTCACTCACAAATCAAAATGAGTAAAGCAACAAGTAAAACATGGGTTTATTTTTTCGAAATGCCACATTTCATTCTTTGTCGACACGACCTTAAACTGTGCAGAGTCTGTCTCCAGAGCCTGGTATTCAAGACTGGTAATCTATAGAAATATCAAGATACAGTTATACTTGATTGAGAACCACTGATCACGGCTCCTCACTCACTACTACTGCTCTGCAGTACATCGTTGGAAATGAGTGGGGAAACTCTGCAAAGCTTGAGCGCCGAGCAGGTAACGGCCTGATCACACCATGATTCGGCTGACCGAAAAGTTGATAAAATCGCTTATGCATTGATTATCAGTACGAATTGGCCGTACATTTAACAAGTTATGGGGACTCCTTTACGCATACTGATCATTCATAAGGAAATCGACTACAAACTGGTAGTCGATGCGATGCAGCGCGCCGGTATGCATTTCAGATCTCAACAGATAGACAGGACTGATTCTTTGGTTAGAGCCATTGAGTCATATCAATGGGATCTGATCCTGTCCAGCCACCAACTGATTACCTGCCCTCCTGAACAGGCCCTAAAACTCATTAAAGAGACTAATATCGACATCCCATTCATCCTTGTTACCCAGACGATCAGCAAAGATAAACTGACCGCACTGTTTCGCACAGGTGCTCATGCCTATATCGATATTCATAACCTCTATCTTTTACCGTCCATTATCGAACGAGAACTGACCGAAGCCTCTAATCGCAAAAGACAACTCAATAATTTTAAAAACTTATACAAAAACGCAAACAATTACAGGATGCTGATTGAAAATGCGCCAACACCCGCCCTCCTCCTGAGTCATGATCATGTCATCTATCTCAATCAGGCAGCAAAAAAAATCTTGAGGTACCAGCAAGACGCGCCCTTTTCGGACATCAGAGCTGATGAAATATTCACCTCTCCTTTGGATACAATTACCGCACACACTCACAACTGCCTCGAGCAAATCAATCTGCCGATTTACACAAGTTTCAGACGTCAAGACGGCCAAGTCTTCCCGGTAGAAGTCTGGCCAAGCGAAACCTACCATTTTGACAGCCCCACCACCCAGATCTCCTTTCAGGACATCACTACACGCCGGCAGGCCGAGTCCAAACTCAAGCAGGCGGCAAGTGTCTTTGAATACACCACCGAAGGTGTCGCGGTGTTGGATGTCGATGCTAACATCATTGCCGTCAACCCCGCTTTCAGCAAAATAACCGGCTATCAGGAACATGAAGTCATAGGCCGTAAACCGAGATTTTTAAACTCGGAGAAACATCCGCAAGCGTTTTACGCGGAACTTTGGGACACCCTAAAGCAGAAAAAGGCCTGGCAGGGAGAAATTTGGAATCAGCGCAAGGATGGAGAGATCTATGCCGAATGGCTCACCATCACTTCAGTGTTGGACGACCAGGGCAAGATCTCTCAATACGTGGCGGTTTTCTCCGATATCACCAGCATTAAACAGTCCCAATCGCAACTGGAACACCTGGCGCACCATGATCCATTGACGGACCTCCCCAACCGCCTGCTATTCGAAGACCGGCTGGAGCACGCCATCTCCTTGGCGAAACGGGAGAACCTGCATTTAGCCGTACTGTTTCTGGATCTGGACAGGTTCAAAAACATCAATGACTCACTGGGGCATACGGTGGGAGATGCGCTGCTCGTGCAGGTTGCCAAACGCTTGCGTAGCCTGTTGCGCGAGAACGATACCGCAGCCAGGTTGGGGGGGGATGAATTCACGATACTGGTGGAGAATCTCAAAGATCCCAGTTACTCAGCTGTCATCGCCACCAAGATTCAGAATCAATTCAAACAGCCCTTTGACATATTCGGGCGAAAACTGCATGTTACCGCCAGCATCGGAATCAGCCTCTATCCAGAGGACGGCAGAAATGTCGGCAATTTGACCAAGAACGCCGATGCCGCCATGTACCAGGCAAAGGAAAACGGCAGAAACAACTACCGATTCTATACCTCGGAACTCACCCAGAGCGCATTCGAACGACTGTTGCTCGAGACTGAACTACGCAACGCCATCAAGGATAATCAGTTACTGCTCTATTACCAGCCCCAGTTTTCCATTGAGTCCGACCGCATGACAGGTGCAGAGGCCCTGTTGCGTTGGCGCCATCCCCGCATGGGGATCATACCACCGGCTAAATTCATCCCCTTGGCGGAGGAGACCGGGCTGATCCATGAAATCGGACATTGGACTCTGCAACAAGCCTGCGAGCAAACCCGCAAATGGCATGCAGCGGGGCTGTTCAGCGGGCGCATGGCGGTCAACCTGTCTGTACGCCAGATGATGCAAAGCGATCTCATCCTGCGCTTCGAGGAGATCATCGAACAAACCAATTGTCCCCCTGCACAACTTCAATTCGAGGTCACTGAAGGCATTTTCATGGGTCAGAAAGAGATGTCTCTGCCCATCCTGGATGTCTTCAAACAGCT
>JASJBU010000034.1 GCA_030066355.1 Gammaproteobacteria bacterium
GATTGAAGCAGCCAGGGCGGGTGAGCAGGGTCGGGGATTCGCCGTGGTCGCAGAGGAGGTACGATCCCTGGCAAACCGAACCCAGCAATCCACCGTCGAGATTCAGAAGATGATCAGCCAGCTGCAGGAGAATGCATCACTGGCCGCCACATACATGGGTGACGGGAAGTCTCAGGCGGAGAACAGCACCTCGCATACCCAGCAGATCGGCGCATCACTCGATCACATGATAGATTCCATGGAAGCGGTTAAGGGCATCAACACGGGCATCGCCAGCGCGGCGCAGCAACAGTCTTCGGTCACCCAGGCGATGACCCGCAGCGTCACGGAGATCAGTGATGCCGTCGGAAATACCGCCCGTCGTGCCGAGCAGACGGCCAGCAGCGTGACCAATCTGACCGATTTGTCCACCCAGTTGCGCCAGATGGTCGAACGTTTCAAGGTCTGAGCAAGAGATCCACAGCGCCGCTTAATCCAAGATCCGACTCCAACCGGGACCCATCCCCCGGTGTAACCCATGTGCGGGTATCGGGCGGGAAGGCTTCGGTCTGTGGTCATGCAGGTCGGTCGATCCCCGGTCGCGGTTGTTGCTCAGAGAGCCTGAGGCATCGCTGCGGGGGGATGGTTCGCAGCCCCGGGAGGGTCTCAACGACTCAATCATCCCCGTCGCTTTGCTATCATAAGCGCTGAACCTCGAAGAGGAGTTTGTGATGGACGAGATGTTGAATCAGGTCGAGCACTGGACCGGGCAGGGTGGCTGGATCATGCAGGCGTTTCTGGTGGTGTTTGGAGCCTTGATGGTCGATTTCGTGCAACGGCGGTTGTTGAATCGCCTGGAGAAGACCCTCTCGCGCACCCGGAATCCCTGGGACGATGCCTTGCTGCATGCCCTGCGCAAGCCGCTCTCACTGTTGATCTGGATCATCGGCATCACCTTCGCCGCCCATATCATCCGGGTGGAGACAGGCACGACCCTGTTCGATCTGGCCGAGCCCCTGCAGAGTGTCGGTGTGGTGGGCTGTCTGGCCTGGTTTCTCGTGGGGTTCATCAAGAATGCCGAGGCTCGCTATGTCGAGCATCGGCGGAGTATCGGCAAGGATGTGGATCATACCGTGGTGGAGGCGGTCGCCCGTCTGCTGCGGCTGTCGGTATGGATCACCGCTGTATTGGTCGTCTTACAAACCCTGGGATTTTCGGTTTCGGGGGTGTTGGCGTTCGGTGGCATCGGCGGTATCGCCATCGGCTTTGCGGCCAAGGATCTGCTGTCGAATTTCTTCGGTGGCATGATGATTTATCTGGATCGACCCTTTACCACGGGTGACTGGATTCGTTCCCCGGACCGGGATATCGAAGGTACCGTGGAGCACATCGGCTGGCGTTTGACCCTGATCCGCACCTTCGACAAACGCCCGCTATACGTGCCGAATTCGGTGTTCGCCACCATCGCGGTGGAGAATCCCTCGCGCATGAGTCACCGGCGGATCTACGAAACTATCGGCATCCGCTATGCTGATGCGGCCAGCATGGGCAAGATCGTAGAGGCGGTGAAGGTGATGTTGCGAGCGCACCCGGAGATCGCCACCGACCAGACAATGATCGTGAATTTCAACAAGTTTGCCGCTTCGTCGCTCGATTTCTTCGTCTACACCTTCACCAAGACCACCAACTGGGTACGCTATCACGAGATCAAAGAGGACGTGCTTCTCAAAGTACTGGAGATCATCGAGTCACATGGCGCCGAAGTCGCCTTTCCCACCTCGACCGTACATCTTCCCGACAAGGTCATCATGGAGCCGGGACTGCCGTCTGTTCAATGACCGACTGTCCGGGTTCACTTAATACCCTGTTCTCACTATGGTATTGCGCCATTACCGAAACCTGGAATAGCGACTAAGGTCAAAATACGTATAACTGTACTTCACAAGTCTATCCACGTTGGGGAGGTCATCATGAATCACGCTGTTGTTCATCAATACGAGCAGCCAGTGACGGTTGCAAAGGTCAGGGAGGTGACGACCGAACATGTCTGGCGCTGGCTGGCGGCTGGCTGGAACGATATTCGCGAGGCACCCGGTAAGAGTCTTTTTTACGGTGTCGCATTGGCGCTTGCCAGTTTCCTGTTGGTCGGATCGGTCATCGCCAGCGGTCTGTATTTTCTGCTGCCACAGCTCTTGGCCGCGTTCTTTCTGATTGCACCCCTGCTCGGTATCGGACTCTATTACATCAGCAAGGAGTTGGAGGCGGGTAGAGACCCTGCGTTTTCCCGTTCCTTGGTTGCCTTTCGGGTCAACAGCTTCAACTTCTTCAACATGGGGCTGGTCCTGGTGGTCGCGCTGATTGCCTGGGTGACACTGGCCCATCTGATCGTGGCGCTGACCTTTACCGGGATCACACCCGCCACTTGGCAGGGCTTCATCAGCACCCTGTTCGGGACCTGGGAGGGAGCACAACTGATGGCTGTGGGTGTGGTCAGCGGTGCCGTCATCGCCTTCCTGGTCTTTGGTATCAGTGCGGTGTCCGTTCCCATGCTGCTCGATCGTCAGTGTAATGTGTTCGATGCCATACAGACCAGCTGGTCGGCGGTCCGTTATAACCGGGTCCCGATGTTGCTCTGGGCTGCGGTTCTCCTGGCCATCATCTATGTTGGTTTTGCCACCCTGTTCATCGGTCTGATCATCGGTTTTCCGCTGGCCGCGCATGCCACTTGGCACGCCTACCGGGATCTGGTCGAAAAGGCATAAACGTCCCCTCGGTTAGGTCGGAGCTACCGCCGGCATAACCCTCTCAGCCTGCAGACTGGAGGTTCGGACTCGGACGGGTCAGAACCTCCAGTCTGTTCTACACTGACCATCATAAAGACTTAAATTCTTGTCGGTACTGCCGGAAAGCAGACAGACGTATAACAATAACGCCCCTATTGCCTGATTAGCGGGGCGATTGACCGAGGATAAGGACATGGCCAAGAAAAAAACTCAAGCGAAGGCAAAATCTACTGGTAAAAAGACCAAAGGTACGGCGAGTTCCACATCACTGGGGATCGAGCGGGGTGGTGAACCGTTCATCTTGGAGAAGTCCGCGGACCTGTTTGCGGTCAAGAAAAAACCCCGATCCGTACGAGGCAACCTGTCGGCGGCTGAAGCGGCGCCCGAGTCTTTTCCGCAATTGCGTTTCCGCAGCAGCGACTCGGGGCGGGAGATGGAGGTTTATCAGGTCGCAGCGGCTTCCATCGACAAGGCGATGGATACCCTTCGCAGAGCGAGCAGCGATATCGAGTGGTGCGCCCACATCTATCATATGCCCGGCGACCCCGACGGCATCATGATACCCACCGACGCCATCTATGTGGAGTTGGCAGCAGACGCCAAACCCGATGCCATCAACGCCCTGCTCGAGGAGTATCACCTGGAGGTGATGCGCGCCGACGACGACCTGCCCAACGCCTATGTGGTGCGGCTCACCTCCGCTTCAACCGCGAATCCGATCAAGATCGCCAACGGGCTGCGCGGTCACAAGTCGGTGAAACTGGCAGAACCGGACTTCTCCATGCGCATGGCGCTGGCCGCCTACCGCCCGAGCGATTCGCTGTTCACATCCCAGTGGCACCTGGAGAACAACGGTGGTATCGGTCTGACCGCCGGGGCGGACGTGAAGGCCCCGGACGCCTGGGAGATCACCCGGGGTGACCGTTCTGTCGTGGTCTGCATCATGGATGACGGGGTGCAGACCGACCATCCCGATTTCTCCTCCCCCGGTAAGCATGTCGCACCCTACGACTTCGGCGAGGATGACCTCGATCCCCGTCCGGTACTGAGCGATGACAATCACGGCACCGCCTGCGCCGGTGTAGCCGTGGCCGACGAGAACGGTTCCGGGGTGGTGGGTCTGGCGCCGGGCTGTGCGATGATGCCGATCCGCACCAGCGGTATGATCAGCGACAGCACCATCGAGGCCCTGTTCAATCACGCCCGCAGCAAAGGCGCCGATGTGATCAGTTGCAGCTGGGGGGTGGCCAGCGAGTTCTTCACTCTGAGCACTCGTATGAAACGGGCGATCAGCCGTGCCGCCAGCGACGGGCGCAATGGCCGGGGTTGCGTGATCCTGTTTGCTGCGGGCAATGAGGATGTGCCGGTGAACGGTAAGCAGGACGGTAAGAACTACCGTTCCGGCTTCGCCATCCATCCGGACGTGATCGCGGTCAGTGCCTCCAACAGCCACGACAGGCGCAGCCACTACAGCAACTACGGGCCGGAGATCTGGGTCTGCGCGCCGAGCAGCGGCTCCGGCGGGCGGCGCATCGTCACCACCGACCGCAGTGGCTCCAGCGGTTATCAGCAGGGTGACTACACCACCAGCAACGGTTTTGGCGGTACCTCCAGCTCCACACCCCTGGTGGCCGGGCTCTGTGGCCTGTTGCTGTCAGTGAATCCGGAGCTGACCGCTGAGGAGGTGAAGCAGATCCTGCGTGAGACCTCGGACAAGATCGACCCGTCGAACGGCAACTACACCAGCGAAGGGCACTCCGATGAGTATGGCTGGGGGCGGATCAATGCGGGGCGTGCAGTGCGTCTGGCCAGGGATCAGCTGGCGCCGCTGGTCAACCGGCAGGTCAGTTTTCACAGCAATCCCGGATTGGCCATTCCGGACAACAACGCCGTGGGGATCAGCGATTCGATCCATGTCGCCGAAAATGCCCAGGTGCGCGGCATCCAGGTCTCGGTGAATATCGAACACACCTATCAGGGCGATTTGCAGATCAAACTCACCGCACCGGACGGCAGCGAGGCCATGTTGCATGACCGTCAGGGTAGCGGACGGGACGATCTGGTGCGCACCTTCGATACGGACGATACACCCAGCCTTTCCCATCTCACAGGACAAAGTGCTCATGGCGACTGGGTGTTGTCGGTCTCCGATCGGGCCTCCATCGATACGGGTATCCTGAATGGATGGGGCTTCACCCTGGGACTGGATGGTGCGCCCAGCAATGAGTGGGAGGCCTCGCCCGGTCTGCACATACCGGACCACGACGCTATGGGCATTGCGAGTCAGATTGATGTGGACGGGCACGGCCACCTCACCGATATCGCGCTGACGGTGGACATCACCCACACCTGGCGGGGTGATCTCGAGGTGACGCTTGAAAGCCCAGTAGGAATGAGCGCCGCCATTCACCAGATGCAGGGTGGCAGTGAGGACAATCTGCAACGTACCTATCAGGCTGCCGATACCCAGGCCCTGGCGGCGTTGGTGGATGCCGGGGTGGAGATCAACGGGATCTGGAAGCTGCGGGTGGCCGACAAACAGTCCCAGGATGTCGGAAAGCTCAACGCCTGGAAGCTCGCCTTGAAGACCGGATGAGCTGGTTGTCAGCTGATTGGTGAGCAGCGTCACAGAGGGGTAAAGACTCCAGCGGATTGGCCGATGCAAGGTAAATCATCCTACATAACGCCCTGATGGCCGATGGTTTTCCACTGAGAAGACTATTCTGCAGGGGGCGTATATCCCGCGGACGACGGAATGAGGTCCTCTATGTTTTTTACCAATTGGTCCATCGGTGCACGCCTGCTATTCACGATCGGCCTGGTCTCCGGGCTCTTTATCTTCGCCCTGGCGTTCACCCTGTACGGAACCGACCAGATCAGCGAGGAGTTTACCCACTTCATCGAGCAGGACCAAAAACGTCTGGAAACCCTGCGGACCATGCAGGCGGAAGGTTCCCAGGTGGTGATCGCCACCGCAAAGAAGGTCTTGGTTCCGACACTGCAGCCTCCCTTGAGAGTGGCATCCAGCTCGGTTGCCGTTTTCAACGACAGCATGCTCGAGGCGACCCGGCTCTATGGGTCGCTTCCCGATGGCAAACAGGTGATTGACGAGATCGGGGGAGTTTGGCCGGGGGTGAGTACCGAGGCCATTCGCGCCATCGAGCTGGTCGAACGGAATCAACAGGATGCGGCCCGGGCCCTGTTCATGGACAAGGTACAGAAGCAATGGGGTTGGATCCGTAAACAGATTCAACCGCTGATCAAGCAGGAGGCCGTCCGGGTCGAACAAGCCAGACAACGGGTGATGGATCAGGTGGAGAGGATCTTTCTTTGGGGCGTCATCTTCAGCCTGTGTGCCTTGGGGGGTGGTCTCGGGTTGAATTTCATCAGCAGCAGGCAGATCGTCAAGAGTGTCTGTGACTCGGCCCGTGGCATGCTCAATATCGCCGAAGGCGATGGTGATCTGACGCGGCGGCTGCCCGAGGTGGGTGGCAGGGAATTGAGTGAGCTGGCATCCGGCTTCAATCAGTTTACCGCCAATGTTCAAGGCCTGGTCGGTGAGATCGCCAATTCGTCGGAGCGCATGACCGATCTGTCACAGGAGCTGAAACTGGCCGCGCAAGAGACCAGCAGCACCGTGGGTGAGCAAGAGTCGGCCATGGACCAGGTTGCTACGGCAATGACGGAAATGACCGCCACGGTGCAGAATGTCGCGCAAAACGCCGCGACAGCCGCCGATGCGGCGGAGCGGGCCGATCAGGCATCGGGAAGAGGGCAGCGAGTCGTCGGAGAGACCGTGGCCTCTATCGATCATCTGAATGGTGCAGTCGAACAGGCGGTCAGCAATATGCGGGGCCTGGAGAAGGAGACCGAGCAGATAGGCCTGGTGCTGTCGGTGATCAAGGAGATTGCCGAGCAGACCAACCTATTGGCCCTGAATGCGGCGATCGAAGCGGCGCGGGCCGGTGAGCAGGGCCGCGGTTTCGCCGTGGTGGCCGACGAAGTGAGGACCCTCGCGGGCCGGACTCAGAGCTCCACGCAGGAGATCAATCAGATCATCGAACGGCTGCAGTCGGGTGCCAGTTCAACCTCGAAGACCATGCTGGCGAGCCAACAGAGTGCGCAAGAGACTACGACCATGGCGGCCAAGGCGGTCGATTCATTGAACGAGATCACCACGGCGGTTGAGCAGATCCGTGACATGAATGTGCAGATCGCCAGTGCCGCGGAAGAGCAGGGCGCCGTCTCTGAAGATATCCAGAAAAATATCCACAGCATCGCCGATCTTGCCAAACAGAGCGCGGAGACCGCACGGCGTACGGATGCCGTCGGCAAGAGTCTGAGTGGATTGTCAGAACAGGTGCACTCGCTGGTCAATCGCTTCAGATTTTAGGGGAAAGATGATCCCACCGAAAAATGGGTTGCATGAAGCATCGCATTGCTGGGTTTCCCGCTCTGATGCGTTGAGCCAGTCGAGCCTCTCGCTAGCCGGTCCTTCTTGATTCAATCCATCGCCGAATCGGTTAGTATCAGCGGAAACCCACTCTCAGTATGGAGCGCGTTCTTCCGTGGCAGGTCAGCAGCGTATTCTCAATATCACCAATGGTGACAGTGCGGTCCATCTCATGCAGGATGCCACGATCCCGGGGGAGTATCTGCCATGGCGCGATGTCCTGCATGACGGGCCGGTACCGGCTGATCTGACCCTGAGTCAACTCTCGAAGGTGCGCGCCCGCTTCATCGCCGAGCGGGGCTGGGCCGAGCTTGCCGAGGTGGAGCGGGACTTCACTGAGCGGGATCGTATCTTGATGAACTCAGTCGAATACGACCGGATCATCCTCTGGTTCGAGCACGATCTCTACGATCAATTGCAGATCCTGCAGATTCTCGACTGGTTCGCCGACCACCCGCCTGAGCCCGGTAGCTTGAGCATGATCTGTACCGAGCGGTACCTGGGCATGTGCTCACCGGATCAATTGGCCGCCCTGCGCGAATTTGAAGCACCGATCACCCGGGAGCAGTTCCTGCTGGCCAAGCGCGCCTGGCGGGCATTCCGTTCGGCAGATCCATTGGTGTGGCAGGCATTTTTGCAGGAAGATACCTCCGCCTTGCCTTTTCTGGCGGGAGCAGTGCTCAGGCAGCTCCAGGAGTATCCGGACTGCCGCTCGGGCCTCTCGCTGACCGCGCAACGGGCCTTGCGTGTCCTCAACCAAGGCGCCCGCCCCCCCGGACGTCTGTTTGGCGAGTATATGGAGCTGGAAGCGCGCAGGTTCATGGGGGATCTAAGCTTCTGGGATATCCTGCAGGAAATGCTCGATTGTGATCCGCCCCTGCTGAAATTACCGGACGGTAGGAAACTCGATTTCCCCCCTAATTCAGAGCAGGTCCTGACGCTGACGGAGCAGGGTGAAGCGGTCCTGAAGGGCCTAACAAACTGGCTCGATCTAACATCGACCGACCGTTGGATCGGTGGTGTCCATCTTGCGCCGGGCAATTATTGGTGTTGGCACTCTGGGACCAAACAGCTTGTGAGCTACCGTCCGGGCGATGTTGAAAGGAATAATATTCGTAAAATTTAATTGAGCCTTTAACTGATTGACGCTGATCATTGCGGATTATTCCCCTCTTTAATAACCTCCCTCCCGCTATGCAGGTACAAGGCACCAACACATGTGATTATAAATAGATATCGATAGTAAGATGACAGGGGGTGTACATTTCGAATAATGCACTGTGACAAGATCCGCAATAAAAACACTTTATGTAGTATGAGATGGTTCCAAGGAGTGGATATATCTCGAGGAGCGATCAAAATGAAAATGACAATATAAGGATCTGCTATTCTGGCCGCCTCAGCGGTTTTTCTTTTGCAAGGGGCCGCGAATGCTCAAACAACTATAGAGCAGCTTGGTAAGGCCCTCTATTTCGACCAAAACCTCTCGCTCAATGGAAACCAGGCCTGCTCCAGCTGCCACGATCCCGCATTCGGTTTTGTCGACCCGGATAATGTGATCAATGGAACACCGGTTTCCGATGGCTCGATAACCACATTAACGGGCGGTCTCAACTCGCCCAGCGCGGCTTATGCTGCCTTCAGTCCCTTCTTCCATTGGAACGATGTGGAAGGACTGTTCGTGGGTGGGCAGTTTTGGAACGGTCGGGCCAACAGCCTGGCGGAACAGGCGGCGGGGCCTTTCCTCAATCCAGTTGAGATGGCGATGCCGGACAAATGGTCGGTAGTTGATCGTTTACGCACCAGTG
>JASJBU010000220.1 GCA_030066355.1 Gammaproteobacteria bacterium
CGCCGCACCTATCTGATCCATGCGGTGTAAAAGGCCATCATCACGTCTCGTTCATATCTTTGCATTACAAGATCAGATCATGAGGAGCTGTCCAATCACCCATACCCGTAGCTGTGATATAGCTTAGGATATGCAGAAAACGCTGGGGCGTTGTAACCGGGCTGGCTGAGTAATTCGTTGATTATTTTAGATCTTTATAGGCGTACTTGCCTGAATCCCAGATCCGCACATACATAAATTAAAACAATCCTCACGCTGCCGAATCTCTGTTTCGGGGATAACGGGACAGAACGAAACCTGAAAGCCACAAGGGTGGCTATACGCCTCTGGAAAAGTGTATGGTAGCAAGGGACAGATTCGAACTACCGACTCCAGCATTATGAGGGGTAGGTCCGAATACCAACCTTATTCAATTCAATAGGTTAGACGGGCATCCGCAATGCCAACCGCATGACTTTAATAAGCCAGCAAACTCCCTCAAGCATTATCTTTCTATGTAGCCATTGTGGGGCACGGCAACAGGGTAAATATGGTGGATTGGCCTTATTTCTTCCTAGGGCCTGATAAATAGCTCTGCAGATAAGCTACAAATAGGATAGGGTCGATCAGATCGGTTATCTTAAAACACAAGAATCAGACAATTTTCTTGGCATCAGACTCACAATCAGATCTATTCTCCAGCAAACTGTCGATCTCCTCTGCTGGAGCTGGGCGGGCGAAGTAGAATCCCTGGTAGACATCGCATTTAACCTTGTTGAGAAACTCCAGCTGTTCTTGTTCCTCGACGCCCTCTGCGACAACTTTAAGTCCAAACTCGTGTGCAAGAAAGATGGTTGCCTTGACTAGCGCACGGTCTTTTCGGCTTTTCTTGATATCCATGATGAAACTGCGATCAATTTTCAGTTCATCCACTGGTAGATGCTTAAGATAGCTCAATGAGGAATACCCTGTGCCAAAATCATCGATGGCAATCTTCACACCCAGATTGCGCAATTTCTCCAAGACCGCCACGATCCTATCGGTATTCTTAGCAAACAGGCTTTCGGTGACTTCCAATGTCAAATCCGTAGGATCGATACTACTCTTTTTCAGAGCTTTATTAACAACGTTTACCAGGTCAGAATCAGTGAATTGTTTGGCAGAGACATTCATAGAGACATGGATCGATAGACCTTTTTTCTGCCATGTCGCTATCTGTCTGCATGCCTCTTCGATAACCCAGGATCCAATTGGCACTATCAGTCCAGTTTCTTCCGCAAGAGGAATAAATTCACCAGGTGGTCTCATGGTATCATCATCAATTCTCCAGCGTATTAGTGCTTCCAAACCGGTAATCACACCGGAAGCCAAACAATTTTGTGGTTGGTAGTAAAGCTCTAGCTTGTGGTTTTCGATAGCGTGCCTGAGATCGGCTTCCATGCGCATACGATTCAGAGAACTCACACTCAATTTGCTGGAGTAGAACTCAAAGCGGTCACCGCCTTTAGTGTTGGCATGAGCGGCCGCGTTAACTGCGTGTTTGACCAGATCGGTACTGACATCACCGTCATCCGGGAAGCTGGTGATACCGATGTTTGAGGTCAGATAGACTTCCGTACCATCAGCATCAAAAGGACTCTTCATGACATCCAATATACGGCTTGCAACCACTGCGGCATAGGAGGCGTGACGTACGCTTGGACATAAGATTGAAAATTCATTTGATCCCAAACGAAATACACTGCCCCAAGGTTCACCACCTAATCCACCCTGGCTGACGTTATCTGTCATGCGAACACAGCTTTGTAACCTTTGCCCTACATCCCGAATCACCTGATCACCGATGTTGGGACCGAAGGTGTCTATGATGCGTTTGATACCGCCAACCTCAAGATGCAAAACGGCCAGCTGATTGTTCTGACGCTGCGCCCTTTGGAGAGCCCAGTCTACCTGATCGAGAAACAAGGTTTTGTTCGGCAGCCCCGTCACGCCATCGTAATACGCAAGCTGATCCTGATAAGCCTTTATTACCAGGGTATTCCGAAGCCGCAAAGCAAGCTCACTGGGATCCACAGGTTTGCTGAGAAAATCTGTTGCACCAAGATCCAGGGCCTCTAACTTGGTGTCTGAATCAGAAGAAGAGGTCAATATAACAATCGGGAGATGGGTGAAATCTTCCAGCCCACGCAGTTCGCGGAGGATGTCAAAGCCCGAGACCTCTGGCATCATCACATCAAGCAATAAGAGATCAGGACGCTGCTCCTGAATCTTGATTACAGCCTGAGTGGAGTCTTCCACCAGTATAAAGTTGCGATAACCGGCATCCTCTAGCAACATCTTTACCACTTCCATGGTGAGTGGCTCATCATCGACCATCATGATGGTCGCATCCTTGTGCTGCTCGAATTCCTGACCCAGCTTGTAGAATCCATTCGAATCGGCCTGATCGCACTTATTCAGTACGTCAGAAGTAGTTTGGACTATAGGTTCAATGGCCATACCAGTTCTACTATGCTATTACACGCGGCTCAAGGCAGGGTTTGCTTCGCTATCGGTGATTTTAGCGTCATTCACAGTAGGATCTTGAACTGCCTTGGCCAGTTGCTTCAACCAATCAAGGACCTCAGGAACCGAATTACGCTCGCCGTTTTTCGCATGTTCTTCCAGTTGCTTTGCCGGCTCAGTAAAGTCATCAAATCCAAAAGTACCGCCGGCCCCTTTCAGCCAGCGAGCACTTTCTGCGATCGTCTGCAAATCACCCTGTTCAAAGGCGGTTTGCATGTTTTCTGTCTCTTTTCTGAGACGCAAAATGAACATCTTGATCATTTTATGCATGCGTTCCTGCCCCGCAAGACGCGAAACTATTTGCTCACCACTAGGTGATTGACGAACCAACGTGTCTGTATTTGATGATTTCTCAGGTGCGTTGGCTTCCTTTTTGGTTTCTGCTTCCACAGCTTGCCCACTGCTTGTCTGTGCCGCAATTTGACGCAATCTATTGAGTTTTATCTCAATTGCGTTTTCATCGCCTGACTTGGCGGCTACCTCCAATGCCAATGCAGGCGAGCTAAATGCATCAAACCCAACGGTGCCGCCGGCACCTTTGAGCCAGTGCGCAAGACTTGCGAGTTTGCTGAAATCACGATCAGACCAGGCCTGATCCATCTCAACCAACTGCCCAGCCAGGCGTTGCAGAAAACGCTTACCCAGCTCAGCAAATCTTGGGTCCTGGCTGCTGAGTGATTTTGTACTGGTGGGTGTATTGTCCGCAGTCTGCTGTTTTGCGATCTCTCCATTCCAGGTCGTCCTCTGTTGAGCTTGAGTTTGTGCAGGGTTTGCATCGAGCAATTCGGCCATTTGCGCCAGAAAATGATCGATATCGATGGGCTTGGAAATATAGTCTGAATATCCAGCATCCAAACACTCCTGTTCAAACCCTTTCATGGCATTGGCGGTCAGGGCGACGATCGGCGCCTGAATGCCTGTATCCCGCAGTGTGCGGGTTGCGGTAAAGCCATCCATCACCGGCATTTGCACATCCATCAGAATCACATCGTATTCATTCCGGCTCGCCATCTCCACGGCGATCTGGCCATTGCCTGCCTCGTCGATCATCAGGCCATGATCATCCAGTACCAGTTTTACCAGCTCCCGGTTCTCCGGTCCGTCATCGACCACCAGCACACGCGCCTTGGGGAAGTTCCAGCTTGCAGCTGTTTCCATCCTGTTGGTGGTGACAGATGCCAATGCTTGCGCACCCGAAAGCCAGCCAATCCCTTCAATAACCGGTGTCTGAAAATACACAATGAAGCGACTGCCGGCGCCAGACTGACTCTCGACCTGGATATCACCAGCCATAGCACGGGCAAATTTTCGGCTGATCGAAAGTCCAAGACCGGTTCCACCAAAGCGGCGGGTGACTGAGCTGTCCGCCTGTACAAAGGGATCAAATATCCGTTGTTGGGCATCTTCATTCATGCCGATGCCCGTATCGATGACTTCAAATTCAAATCGTACAGCCTGGTCGCCACGCACAACTCTCGTTACAATTTCCACTTTACCCTGCTCGGTAAACTTCACCGCATTGCCCATCAGGTTGGTGACAATCTGTCTGAGTCTAGCCGGGTCACTCTGAATCTCTTGCGGAACCTCGCCTTCAATTCGGAAATCAGTCGTCAGACCTTTTTCACGTGCCTTGATATTCAACACCTGCACCACATCCTGAATAACGCTATAGGGGTTGAAACGAATACTCTCAATCTCGAAATTACCGGATTCAACCTTAGAAAGATCCAGTACGTCGTTGATCAAATCGAGCAGATGCTTGCCGCTGGAGTGGATGATTTCCAAATATCGTCGACTTTCCTCCGCATCCTGGCTGAAACCCCGTTTGAGCAAATCGGCGAAACCCAGAATGGCGTTCATCGGCGTGCGAATTTCATGGCTCATATTGGCCAGGAAGGCGCTCTTGGCATGATTTGCCGCCTCCGCCTCTTCCTTCGACTTGATAAGCTCGACCTCCTTCTCTTCGAGTTGCGTGACGTCATCAAAACTGACCAACACACCTGCATGCTTCTTACCGCTGCCAAGCACGGGTGAACAATTGATCATGAAGCTACGACGGGATCCATCAGGCATCATCAGACGAATTCGTTGATTGACCAATGTCTCGCCACTACTCAGGGCAAGGTGCCAGGGGCGTTCATCATCTGCCAGATCACCTCCATCATTGGTTAACCAGGGTAGCGCTGAAAGGCGTAGACCCATCAATTCCTCTGACTTTTTATTCAGCAATGTACTGAATGCACGGTTAGCCAGTACGATCTGCTCTTTACTGTCGAGCACAAGCAATCCTTCAGCCATGTTATCGAGAGCGGATTTGACCCTACCTGGGATCGCCTTTGAAGGGTCCAGATGTTTCAACATTTTGCCAAGATAGAAATAGAAGACGATGAAACTCATCAGGCCAATAAAACCAATCAGGGGCGTTATGGGATCCTTTACCAACTCCATAAAAAAATTGTCGCCACGCAACATCTCAAAACAGAGTTCCACATAGCCCCAACGGGATGAGCCCGCCCAGATCGGCACTTTGATCTGTGAATCAGTCGAGTAGTCAGTCGATTCACGCTGCCAGATCTCCTTATGCGGACCCACACTGGCCACCAGACGGCCAGATTCCATGCGCAGTCCGGCGGAAAGCAACGATTCATTGCGCTCCACCACGAATCTGAGATCGTTCTCCAGACGGCGAAGATCCTTTTGAGTCAACAAGGCTGAACTGTTTGCTGCAATGGCTTCTGCAAGGGCTGCACGTCCCTCGCGGATTGCTGAGTTTTCATCAGGCACCAGGCCGATAAAGCTTGCGGCAAGTAGAACACTGGCAATCAGCCCGACCTGCCCAAATGCAATTCGTGCTTTTGTGTTAAACCTGATCATGATCAACCTTTCGTCTTCTCTTTAATCTTGTCTGCCTCATCCGCTGAAGCGGCTTCCTGATTATGTTCATCGGCCGAATCCGATTGATGCTCAATCATCGATTCCAGTGAATCGTCATCGTCATCCAGATCCAGCCCTTGATTTCGGGTACGAGCAAGTACCGGCAGAGGATCGACAATTTGCCAGGCAGGCAGAGAAGAGAGCATGGTACTCATCAGAACGCCCCCGCGAATGAGCCAGGCCACATAACCCACTGACAGACTGGTGGTAACAGCAGCGCCGGAACCCACCACAGCACGCTGTAACAGGGTGCTTTTAGACAGATCATCACGCACCCGGTCAAGATCCTCATTGAAGGCGCTTGATGTCAGCACGCTACGAATCTCTGCCGCCAGGCTGGTCAAGTCGAGTGAATCCGCCAAGCCCAGGTCAGTTGCAGCAATCAATTCGGTCAACGTTGGACGCAGAGCCAGATTTCGTAAAAGCGCCTGTAGATTATTGGCATTCAGTTCACGAACAAAACGGGAGTCGTTGTCTTTGATAACCCCCTGTGATTCTGAACTGATATTTGTCTCATCCGTCAAAGAGGTTTCTTCCAACGCCTCTTCGACAGCGCCCTCTTCTTCAATGATCTCTTCTTCAACCTCTTTGGTCACTGTCTCTTCGTTTTCCTTCACATCGGTCGAACCTTCGAAATCTTCCGGGTTTTCAATCTGTCCCAGTAAACTATCTAGCAAAGAGGACTGATCAATTTCAACTGTGCCCAATGAGGTGTCAGGATTGAACACAATGGTGGCAGACCTTGGTCCATAGGTGATACTGCCGTCACTGACCGAAACACGATAGGTTGGAGCGATCTCGTCACCATCATCGACAAACACCACCTCACCGTTGGATACCTGAGCCTGGGTAAAGTTTGTGATCTCGGTACCCGGACTGGCCGCCAGTTCAAACTGGCCACCCGTGACATCAGTAACAGTAAAGAGCAGTCCAGTCGAGGCATTATCCAGATCGCTCGCAGACAATATCGCTGTGGTCAGCGTTACCCTGTCACCTGCAGTGAGTATCATTTGATTGTTGCCCAGAATCGGAGCGTCATTGACATTACTGACGGTGATGTTGAAATGATCCGAAACACTCATACCGCTGTCATCAGTGGCAGTTACTTCGATACTCAGGGTGCCTACATCTGCATTGAGTGGGTTTCCTGAGAAGGTGTGTGTTGCACCATCAAATCTCAACCAGTTAGGTAATGCAGAACCATCCCCCTGCATGGCGGTGTATTTCAGATTGTCACCACTGTCCACATCGTTGAAGGTTCCGGATGCGAACTGGAAGCTGAAGGCAACATCTTCTGTAGCAGTCTGATCCGATATTGGATTGATCAATGTAGGCGCATTATTGATGTTGCTCACCGATATGGTGAAGTTCTGATCCACATCAACCGCACCGTCATTCACCCGCAGGATCACATTGTGATCACCCACTTCAGCATCGCCGGGTGTGCCGGAAAGTACCCCGGTGGCAGGATCAAAACTGAGCCAGCTTGGCAGTGTGGGGGCACTCAGGGTCAGGGTGTCACTGGGGTCCACATCATTCACGGCGAGGGTATAACTGTAGGCGCTGTTCTCGGTGGCCGTAGTTATTTCTGTGCTGGTGATGATCGGCGCATCGTTGGTGTTGCTGACCGTCAGTGCAAAGGTGTCGATAACACTATTGTCACTGTCATCGGTGGCCGTTACCTCGATAGTCAACGACCCCACATCAGCGTTGGTCGGAACCCCGGTGAAGGTTCGTGTCGGGCCATCAAAAACCAGCCAGACAGGTAGCGCCGAACCATCAGACTGTTGCGCCGTATAGGTCAGATTATCGCTGGTGTCCACATCATTGAAGGTGCCTGGGGCAAACTGGAAACTGAATACCATATCCTCGGTGGCAATCTGATCAGGTATAAGATTCATCACGGTTGGCGCATCATTAACCGGGGTGATATCCAGGCTGGCACTGGTCGCGATCGGCGCAGCTACCCCGTCACTGATCGTGTAACTGAAACTCACACCGCTGTCATCGTTCAGCGCCGGAGTATAGTTCCAGGTGCCATCCCCATTATCCAGCAGCGTGCCACTACCACTATTGATCGCCAGTGAAGCCGCCGTCAGGCTGTCCCCGTCATCATCGTTGGCATTCGCCAGTAACTCGGCCTGGGTGATCAACCGCACCCCACTGTCTTCTGCAATCGGCGTCAACACTACCGGGGTCGTGGTC
>JASJBU010000221.1 GCA_030066355.1 Gammaproteobacteria bacterium
GCACCTTATACAACCGCAGCCCTGTTGGCCAACTCACTTGGCGTGGTGATGGTCCTGGTTGTCCTGCCTACTGGATATATCGTGCTCTTTCGGGGTTATCGACCCGCCCGTTTTTTTGTGATTGCCTGGTCAACATTTCTGGTTGGCATCTTCAGCAATGGCCTGATGCTGGCAGGAATCGTCCCGCACAATGTCTATACGGTCAATGCCATGCCGGTGGGCTCTTTGATTGAGGTGATCCTACTCTCACTGGCCCTGGCCGATCGAATACGTCGTCTACAGCAGGAGAAGGATCTCGCACAGGCTGACTTCAATCACGAGCTGCAACGTATCAACCAGTCCCTGGAATTGCAGGTGGAGGGACGTACCCAGGAATTGTCGAAGGTGAAGGAACGTGCCGAGGAAATCAATCAGGTGTTGGCAGCCAAAAACCGGGAACTTGCTGAGATGGCCAGTCATGACATGCTGACCGACCTGCTCAATCGACGGGCATTCAGACAACAGGCCAAACAGATGCTGGCTGATGGCCTGCGGTATGACTATCCACTCTCACTTTTGATGGTGGATTTAGATTTTTTCAAAGAAATAAATGATAAATACGGCCACCAGGCTGGAGATCATGTATTGGTGAATATGGGTAAATTACTCAGGCAGTACAGCCGCACTTCAGATCTGGTCGCCCGTTATGGGGGTGAAGAGTTTATCCTGCTCCTTTCACACGCAGATTTGGATGACGCCATGCTCAAGGCCGATCAACTGCGTGAGGCAGTAGCCAACTGTAGATTCGTCTCATTCACCGACTTGAAACTCAGTGCGAGCTTCGGCGTCTCATCGACTGATTCTGGCATCACGGATTTGGAAGAGATGATCAGCCAGGCAGACACGGCACTCTACGAAGCCAAGCGTTGCGGTCGTAACCGGGTATGCCAGGCTTGACAAACATTCCGGCCGAGCAAAAATAATCATACGGCTGATACCCTTGTCAGCACTTCCAAAACCACATATTCACCGCAGGTTTCTGACAGATCTATCTGCTCAGCCGTGAGTTGTTTCCACATCTGCAGTTAACAACTCAGCGAGTATAATCACATCCAATCACGCAACTGCTTGGTGGTCTGATCTCTACCTGGTCTCAGGTGTTTCAATCCCCAGTCATAGCAGCACGAACACTATCATCTGACACCTAAAAATCGAAGTGGACCGTACCACCCTCACTTGAAAAAAAACGACCTGATTCAAATGATGATCATGTTGCCATATCTTTTCGCTGATGCGCTTGATTGACATATTCAACACTTTGTTTCTGGCAATTTTTCATGTAAGGAGATTGAGCCATATTGCCCAACTTGAATCAGTGCATATCAAGTCAGAAAACGTCGGCATATCTTACAAATAGAGTCTTAATTATAATGTGGAATTATCTAACTCTATGCCTACATGAATTTTTTAACGTTTGGCTCGGTTCCTGCTTCTCAGTCTCTCAGTACGCAGTATGTACACAGGTCTATGACCGTCTATTTATGATTCGACTCATTTATAAGCAAATTAAAGGGACTTCGATTATGTACAAACGATTTCTTGCAGTCTTGGCAGTACCCGTGTTTTTCATGATGGTAAACCCGGCCCAGGCAGTTTTCATTGGAGCCGGCAACGGAAATCTCTATCAGCTGGATGTAACGACCAATACCTCTACCTTGCTGGGAAACAGTGGATCCGCCATGTTTGACATTGCACTCGATCCCATTACAGACGTTTTGTATGGTGTCAGTGGCGGTGGCACTCTTGTGTCAATCGACAAAACCAATGCCTCGAGCACTGCCATCGGCGGCACCGGATCATTCATCAATGGACTGACATTCGATAGTTCAGGCATTTTGTACGGTTCCGGTGGATCTGGTCTCTATACCATCGACCTGGTAAACGGTGCCGCCTCCTTTGTAGGCAGTACTGGCTTTACATCATCCGGCGACCTCGCGTTTGATACCAACGGTAACCTGTTCATGTCCGCTACGGGTGGTACGGGTGGTGACCGATTAATTTCTGTCAACTCCGCCTCGGGAACGGGTAGTTTAATCGGCGATATCGGCTTTAGTGGTGTTTATGGTTTGAATTTCGCAGGAGCGACACTCAACGGCTTTACTTCCAGTGGGTTGTCTCTGGTGATCGACACGCTCACAGGGGTGGGAACGCAGATTGCCGTGAACTCGATCAACACATTTGGTGCCGACGGTGTTGGTGGTGTGTCGGTTCCCGAACCTGCCACATTGCTTATCATGGCGACCGGCCTTGCGGGTATTGGCTTTGCAGGTCGCAAGAAGAGAAGCTAATCGCAACTGATTACAGAGGGAGAAGCCCCGATATTTCGGGGCTTTTTTATCGTAACTTTGAACTGGGTGGCCTATTTTTCAATCGCTAATTCCTTCAGGGTTAGGCTTTATCTAATGCTCATCCCGCGGGCACAAGATAAGCATTGAGTCTGAGGTTTAGCGGTTTGCTTCCATCATCCTTGGCTATCTGACGATACGATAGCAAGGTATATATGTTTCGCCTTCGAGTTTCATACGCGTCTGGGCCATGAAGGAGGCCAGCAAGGCATCCAGTCTTTGCATGATCTCCGGGTCACCGTGAATCTCGAAGAGCCCATGCTGTTCTATCTGACGTATACCCTCGACCTTCACGTTGCCGGCCACAATGCCGGAGAAGGCACGACGCAGGTTGGCGGCAAGCAGATGCCGCGCCTGGTCTTTGTGCAGTTCGAGATTGCGCATGTTTTCATGGGTCGGGTTAAATGCCTGTTGGAACTCATGATCGATCTTCAAACGCCAGTTGAAATAGAAGGCATCGCCTTGCTCGGTGCGGAAATCACATACCTGTCTGATGCCGGCCAACATCTCCCTCGCCACTCTCACGGGATCGTTAAGAATGACCTGATAATAACCTCTGACCTCTTCACCCAGAGTATCCACGAGAAAGCCATCGATCTCCCTGAAATAGTCGGCAGATTCAGCAGGTCCGGTCAGGATCAGCGGGAACGGGATCTCACCATTATCCGGATGAAACAGTATGCCCAAAATGAAGAGAATCTCCTCGGCAGTGCCGACCCCCCCTGGGAATACGACGATACCATGGCCGGTCCGTACGAAGGCCTCGAGGCGCTTCTCGATGTCAGGCAGAATAACCAGATCGTTGACGATTGGGTTGGGTGATTCAGCAGCGATGATGCCCGGTTCCGAGACACCTAGATATTGCCCAGTACCAATGCGTTGTTTGGCATGACCGATGGTGGCGCCTTTCATGGGGCCCTTCATGGCACCTGGGCCGCAGCCCGTGCAGATATCCATCCCCCGCAGGCCCATCTCGTAACCGACCTCTTTGCTGTAATCGTACTCGCTTCGGGAGATGGAGTGTCCCCCCCAACAGACAACCAGTTTAGGATCGGTCTGTGGACGCAGAATGCCTGCGTTGCGCAGGATATGGAAGACGGCATTGGTAATGCCCTCGGAACTGTCAAGATCGATATCCGGATTATTGGTGATCTTCTCACCCACATAGACCACATCGCGCAAGACCGCGAAAAGATGCTCGTTGATACCTTTGATCATCTGACCATCCACGAAGGCACTGGCCGGAGCATCCTTCACCTCTAATTTGATCCCTCTTTCCACAGGGACCACACGAATATCAAAGGAAGGATATCGCTCCAGCAACTCCTTGCCATCATCCAATTGGTTCCCACAGTTGAGCACGGCCAGGGAACAGTTGCGAAAGACCGTAAACAGGCCACCCTGACTGGTATCCAGAAGCTTGCTGACCTCAACCTTCGATAGAACGTCCAATCGCCCTTCAGGCGATATCACTGCATCCACGACATCGTATTTCATATCATTCTCTTCATTTTTTGGTTTCTTAGCCTCGGGCCGGCATGCAAAACAGGGGTAATCCGGAAGATTCATACCGATTTGGACAGATCCACAGAGATATGGATTCGGTTACAGCTCCACTCAGTTTATTACGCTAATTCAGGCATGGTGTGCCAAGAGTAACAGATCCAAAATCAGGGTGATCGTCACAACGGCAGCAAATCGTGCAACACCGGGTATCAAATCAGATCTGCTGAGTTTCTGCTGCAGATATCCCTCTATGAGATTCCGATAGAGCCCAGTTAAGGCGGCCAAAAGCAATGACAGTCACACCCATAAAAGAATCGCACCGAAACCACCGATCAGGATTTCCCAAACCATAGACGTATCTTGAGATCGTTAACGAGTCACTGATGAGACTGAGGTTGGATTGATGCCATACTTGATAGGCCGCTCCTGAACACCTGGCACTTTGTTCATACGGTAAGCCAGGGCGATTCGCCTGATGGACGACTATTGAACTGGGACAAGCTTGCTCCTTATTCTCCTGATCTTGAACCTAGTCTTTCTTTGTCTGACTCGGTCCATTTTACCGGCAACATGCAACAGCTGTGAATCTCAATGATGCTGAAAATAATATGACATACCTGTTCAACACTTGAGCGTGATACTGTATGCAGGCATCGACACAAAAATGAAAACTTTAAATGGTAGTTATCCGTCTATAGCTCTCAAACGGATGGATTTCAAAGCTGATCGATATTTCCGGTTTATCAGGCGAAGAGACGGACAACCGACTGAAACATACCTGTCTGGTTTTGTTAGAACGATGCTGCATCTCGCAGGGCATGATCTGAGGATACAACCCATTCCAGCACCCCATGACTGAAGGTGACGAATGAATCAATGTCATCCAAGATGTCTGCTAAACCGACCCGGTCAACATCGCCAGATAAAAAATCATCTGCAGAGACCAGATATATTCACTCCCAGTGATTGACACCGGGTTCCAGAGCCACATCTCAGTAGAGTGTCGTGAAAGTACCATGAATTCAGTTGTCGGGTCAGCCCAAAGTGGATCCCCTGGAATAACAGAACTCACGGGGGTTATTCCACTTAAGTCACAAAAGCCATGACTGGTAACTTCTCATTTTCTACGATCGCGAATCAGGAAACATCGGGTGAATCAGATAAAATCCGTCAATCTCCCGCACAACCGTCGCCAGGCCTATGCCGAATATGGCGACCCGTCGGGTGAACCTCTGATCTATCTACATGGTTATCCCATGTTCCAAGATCGAGGCACAGTTGCTGGACCGCCCCGCTAGACAAAGAAACCTGCGGGCCATCGCTCCGGATCGAAACGGCATCGGCGTTCCGATCCCTGACCCGGTCTTCGGCTAATCGATTGGCCCGCTGACACCGAGGCATTGGCCGAGACATTGGTCATCGAGCACTTCCATCTGGTCGGAGTCTCGGGTGGTGGTCGGTATACCCTTGCCTCTGCCCACCAAATCAGCAAAGGCCTCCGACAGGTTGTGCTGGTCTGCCCCCCTGGACCGCTCTACGAGTACTCCCGACGCCGCATGATGCGCTGGTCTTCGCGGCTCGTACCCCGACCTGGCCTACCCGGATGCTTTTCCGGCAGCTCATAATCCATTTACTGAATCATCGGACCGATATGTTATTCCGTTGGTTACTCAGGCTGACAGATTCGCCCGATCGACAGGTACTAGGCCTGCACGAGGTCAGAGCCACCATCACGACCTCACTCAGGGAATCGGCACGCATGGGGCAAGACGGCCTGTTCCATGAGTTGTCGATAGACAGCATGCCCTGGGGATTCGACCTGGCGGATATCCCGATATCGATACAATCGTGGCACGGCACTGCGGATCGCGTCGTACCTTCGCTGCACAGCCGCTATCTGACTTCTCGTCTAGCCCGGTGTGATGCCTATTTCCTCAGGGGTGAGGGACACTCTTCCCTCCTTATCAATCATAGGGAAGACATCCTGGATAGACTCATTGCCGACAGAGGCCCCCCTCAATGGACGGAGGATTCAGTTGTGGCGGTTTTTTTCGTTTTCACTGACCTGCTGCCACGTGGCTGTTTTCTTGCCTGTGTGGGCTTCTCAGGTGCATCACTTGGTGGTTCTGGATCCGGCTCGATTTCCTGTTTCTCACTGTGAGGAGTCACGCGGTGGAGATAGTCTGTGAACGCGGCTCCCACTGCATCGACAAACCGCTCGGTGGTTTTGCGTGCCTCTTCGTTTTTCGCAAGATAGGTAACCAGCGTGCCGACCAAAGCCCCGCCAACGAAGGTCATCAGAGTACTCATGTTGTTGCCTCCTAAGTTGGGTGTCTCGACCCCCAGATGAGTTGGGAGCCGTCATTCTCAACCAGTTCCTGAATCTAATTCTAGTTCATATCGACCGAACGAAATGCACCCGTATCCAGCAAGCAAAGACAGGAAAGCACAAACCTTTCGCTGATTCAGGTCTATGATTGCTGCTGCAGCCCTCAATCTGTAAGGGCCACGTCACTGAAATCTCCCCGATGGCTGCCATGAGCGGACCGATTCTTTTGTCTGTCGCATAATAATCACAATATAAAACAATCGCTTATGTATCAGTTCATTATACGAATGACCTTTTTTTGCGTTCTCTCACCGATTGATTTATGTTCCTGAAGGAGGAGCAGATTCTCCCGCCACCTAACATCAGAATCACCAAGGAATCATCGCTCATGCGCATAGTGGATGCCGAAGCCCAACTGATAAATGACTTCATCGATGAGATCGAAGTCACCGCCACCAAAAAGAACCCTTCTTTGACGGTCCAAGTGGGGCGTCACCCTATCTTGGGGAAAGTCGTGGTCATCGAAACTAAACAAGGTGACAATGTGATCGTCGAGGTCGATGAGTAGCTGAGCATAATCTATTGACGTCTCATCTCGCCAGGATCGAATCATGTCGACACACGGGCCACCATCGCGGAGCACAGAACCCTCCGTGTCGGTGAAGTTCAGGCACACAGGGGGATATCGGCTGTTCGCGTAGCAACTGCGGCTCTTCAACAAGGTCAAAACTGTGCATCACTGCAGGTCTTATGGTACGGCCGTTCGGGAAGATAACGTTGCCACTCATCGGGGGTGAGATTCCGCTGGAGTCTCCGACAGGCTTCAGCTACCGGATCTCGATAGGCCAGCGACCAAATAGCGATTCGACCGTCGCCAGCAATGGTTGCCAATCGCGTGTCATCAGCGTTGAACCCGGCCAGCAACACCTTGTCCCGGTGAGAGAGTCTCATCAGTTCTCTGGCTTCAGCGAGGTCCCAGACTCTCACCATGCCATCCTGGCCTGCAGTGGCTAACAGGCGATTGTCCTGACTGAAACGGATATCCCGGATATTGTCCTGATGATTGGATTCGAGAACCAGCTTATGCGGATCCTCTCCCGTCGACACCCATACCCGCCCAGCACCAGCCCGGGCGAGATACACTGAGTCTCTCGAGTAACGGGCGAGCCGAGTGGTGTGGTTGATTGTGTAACGTTTTTCATCACCATACGCCAGGTTGAGGACGCTAACCTCATCATCCGTGGAAAATGCGCTGAGCGTCTTTCCGTCAGGGTCAAACAACAGACTTGCCACCCGATCCTCAAACGGGATCTGTTTGATCTCCTGATGCTTTTCGAGGTCCCACAAGCGCACTCGATCCCTGGGGGCAAAAGCGAGATAACGGCCATCAGGACTCAGATCGAGACTCTGCTCAGCGCTGAGATTGACGAATCGATCCGTT
>JASJBU010000222.1 GCA_030066355.1 Gammaproteobacteria bacterium
GACAGGTTATCAGGCAGGAAATTTAAGCGGCGAACAAAGAATTCTGATGGCGGCCATCCTATCATGTAAACCTGGTAAAGAAACGGCTACCACAATCAATGAAATAGTTACATCGGTAAGCCGGGGAAAAACATTTGTCAGTCAAACTTTATTCGATCAATATCAATCCGAGATCGACCGAATACCCAAACAAGTCAAACTTGTCTATCGACGTAACACTAACTGTCAAAAGGTGGACGACCTATCCCCCTTGGACCCTTTTCTCAATATCGCAGAAAGAGTGCGCTTGCCCGTTGCAGTAAAGAAACATCATGTAGAGGTTTCACTGAGTGAACTGGCCGAATACCTGGATTCACCGGTATCCAGCATGAGACTAAATCTTCAGAATGCCATTCTGAGATTACATGCAGCTGGCTATTTTCTCAGGAATCACCCTGGTTTGACCCACGGTGAGGCCAGAGACATTTCAGATGATGATTCGATATAGTCATTGCCATGCCGGGAAACATTGCTACAACACTACATCATCATTCTTTATATAATACTGTACTCATCTGGTAATGCCATGTCTCATCAGCTATCGAAACAATAAGAGGCAATGACATGCGGCGCTTCCTAATATTTTGTGCGACCCACCCATGGCAGGCACTACTCAGCCTATTTGCCATTTCACTACTTGCCGGCACCCAACTTAACCAACTCAAAATACAGATTTCAGCCGAGGAACTGCTATTGTTGGATGATCCGGAGCGGTCATACTACGAAAAAATCAGCAAGCAATTCGGAGATGAGCAAGTCGTTCTCGTCTATTTGGAAGATACCAGACTGCTTGAGGAAGAAAAACTGATAAACCTCAAAGAGGTCATATCTAAGCTTGAGCAGCTTTCCTTTGTCAAACGTGTAGAAAGTCTGTTCTCTGTCCCTCACCTGAAGAGTATAGATGGCTATCTCAATAAGGATTCTTACCTCTTCAGTCTTCCCAAATCCAAAGAACAAGAGCAACAACTATTCACAGCAGCAACTGCTGATCCATTTATAAAGAACGTCCTTCTTTCACCTAATCATGAGGTTATGGCGGTTGCCATCATACTCGACGATGATGATGCCAGCTATAATGACCAATCCGTGACAACAGAAATCGACCAGTTGATACAGCCACTCAATATCGATTATACACAGGCATTCGTAATCGGATATCCTTATGTTCGGTCAGCAATCTCCAATCGAATTCAACAAGAGCAAAAAGAGCTTTTTCCCATTGCGACGGCAGCTCTGCTGATAGCGTTGTTTCTCCTATTACGCCAATTTGTCGATATCCTGACACCTATCCTCACTTCCGGTATCAGTATCCTGTGGACGCTGGGCTTGATGGGATTCAGCGACATCCCTTTAAATGTAATCACATCAATAGTCCCAATACTGTTGATCATAGTTGGTTCAACCGAGGATATTCATTTATTATCTGAGTTTCGTCGCGCCCAAAAGCGCGGCATCGAAACTCAGGCAGCCATCAGACACATGTCTAACAAGATGGCACGAACGGTACTGCTCACATTCGTTACCACATATGTGGGATTTCTATCTGTGGGATTGAGCCGCATAGAAGTGCTTTGGCAGTTCGGGATCATAGCTTCCACAGGTTTACTCTTCAACTACCTGGTCACTGTAACATTGATTCCTTCTCTACTGGCGCTCAGTGGTCGTTGGCAACTTGACGGCAAGAACCGATTTCTCAAGTCATCCAGCACAGAAGCTGCAAAGCTTTATTGGCAGTGGCTGTACCGAAGACGCAGGAGCGTATCCGTTGTTCTGATCTTTTTTTCTGTCGTTGCTGCATTTGGTATACCTTCGATACAAGTCAATCACAACACGATAGAAAGTTTAGGACAAAACTCTGAAGTCAGAAAACAAGTTGAGGCTGTCAATACCCATCTTGCAGGACTGGAAACCTTTTCCATTATTTTGGATTCGGGTATTCAAGACACTTTCCTAAAGGTCAGATACCTGGAAGAGATCGTTGAAATACAATATTTCATCGAAGACCAAAAACTGTCTCACTCGACAACCTCATTCGCAAATTATCTATCGAAGCTCAATGGAGTCTTTCAGGAGATGGATCAGGCTGTAATGCCGGAATCAGATGACGAGATCAATGAACTCATGATTTTTCTCGATCATAAGCATGTTCAGGCCTACGTTTCCGATGATTACAGCCGAGTACGAATACTTGTCAGACATCATGCCACCTCAAGCCAGGAGCTCGAACATTTTGTCAATGAGTTGAATGGATTTATTGATCAATATCTCGATCCAGGACTTGAAGCAAGAATAACAGGGTCTTCCGTACTCACTCTTTCCGCTACCCAGTCTATGATTGGTGGGCAATTACAGTCCATCCTGCTTCTGCTGGTTTTTTTCATTCTAATCATATCCGTACTATTTACAGACATAAGGGTCGGCTTGCTCGCTGCTATTCCAAACGCATTTCCAGTGATAGTCATCTTTGGCGTTATGGGCTACGCAGAGGTACCACTCAATATCGGCACAGCCATGGCTGCGGCCATCGCGATTGGGATCGCGGTCGATGATACGTTGCATTTCATGTTGCGATACAACCAAGAGTTAAAATCATCTCGTCGCCAGACACTCGCAATGCATACGACAATTTCAAACGAAGCTTTGCCGGTATTCTCCACATCCATCGCACTGATTGCAGGTTTCCTCGTTTTCACCCTGTCTGATTTTAAACCTATTGTTCTATTCGGAGCGTTAAGCGCTCTTGCCATTGCTACTGCATTGATTGCCGATTTCGTGATAACGCCACTTGCCATCTCATCTCTCCGTCTTGTGACTCTCTGGGATATGTTATCCGCTCACCTACGCCAACAGGTTATCCCCCAAAGCGTATTGTTCAGGGATATGAGTCGTTGGCAGATAAGACGATTCATACTATCCAGTACGGTGATGAAATTGGATATCGGTCAAACCATTTTCAAGCCTGGTGATAAAAGTAATGAAATGTATCTCATTATGCATGGATCCGTAGAAGTCCGAGTACCTTCGAAAGAAGGCGATAATCACAGCCTCGTAGTCAATCTCTTTCGAGCTGGAGAGCTCTTCGGTGATATTGCTCTGCTTGCCGGCGAACCAAGAAAAACCTATGCCGTATCGCTGGAACCAACTAGCATTTTAGTACTGTCGCAGGATGCTTTGAAAAATACCACCTTTCTTCACCCCATCATTGCAGGAAGATTGTTTCTGAACCTGGCTACGGATGTCAGTAAACGCTGGGTAGGCTTCATTGAACAGCTCAGCAAAGAAAAAAACACCGATTAATCTGCCACTCGATGCAGCGAATCATTTAAATAAATCATGATTGGTTCATCCTCACAACATCATCTAAAGCACCGCATGATGCGTATCATCAGTCACCAACTGCTATTTGCATGCCCATGGTTACTGACGATGTGCCTGCTGTGGACTTACCCATCTACCCTGCTCAGCGCGCCCGGCAGTCTGTTTTTTTCCGCCCCTTACAGTGGAGAGAAAGTTGAGCATTATGAGGTCACTCTACCTGTCACTCGAGAAGGTCAACAGACTTTTGTCATCCCTGCCGACTGCCAATCTGCCGACGAAGCATTGGCCCATGGTGCAAGTCGATGGGGCAACCGCGTAGAACGTAGTATTTGGCGAAAAGTCCAGATGGATTGTCGATATGTCAGTTTCCTTCTTACTTTCCCTCATCAACCCCTACACGACTATGTCAGTGGTTACGATTTCATGAATGCAGAACTTCAAGATATCTCCATCTTGCTGGACTGTACTGATGCGAGGATGAATGACAATCCCAATCAACATTGCAGGGAGTTTCATGCATTGGGATTAGAGGGTTTTTCATTTCTCTTCCCCTGGAAAAGTGGAGATGCCTCCCCCTCTGAAGAGAACACTCAGACCTGTCGTATCAACAATGGGATCTTTCGTGGTCGTATCATTTACAATCGCTCGGGGACTCATTGTATACAAGATCCCAAAGCACCAGGGTTTCGCGTAATCGCGATCGATTATGCAGATGTGAATGGTGATACCTTTCTTGACGCGATACTTCGCCTTGTTCCGCTTGGGATAGGCTTGCGCAGAGTACCTATCGTTCTCCCTCTGACGAGAAAAGAACCGGGTGGAATCTTTACCATCCCACACAATATACCCGGTCCAGTCCCTTCCCACTAATTCTATGCGAAGGTTAGTCTTTCTTTATATACCTGAACGATGAGGCCCCGTAGAGATGCCAAGAAGGAATCAGAAAATACGCTTATCTGATTCCATGCACTGGTTGAGAAAGGGATGGCTCAACTCAGACCTTTAACTTACTTTCTCATCAAGCCGATTTGGAATAACCGGGTTCCAATCGCCCGGAAATCAAAACACGCTCTGCGACCATCGCCTCACGCCTTCGGTCCTGTTTACGACGTTCTTCGAACGGTAGAGCGTCTTCAGTGCCGGTTCTGCGGTCACGTAATTCCGAGCGTTGATAATATTTACGTACCTCAACCTCCTTCCCTCTCAAGACCGTCCTGTTCAACTTTTGGATGGCCTTTACCGCCGCTTTTGCCGGTTCGATATCCACAATGCCATGATATTCAACGGAATGGTTGGTGCTGCTGCTTATCTTTCTGATTTCTGCGGTGTGGATCTTGCTAGAGCGAAAGAATAGGTTCGACCAGGGCGAATGGATGGCCCTGTCCACAAATTTACGCAACTCATTCTGCGTAACCGATTCAGGCAATAAACGAATGAATACCAACACTTGGATTATCCTCCCTAAAAATCCTTTCATTTTGAACACTGGGTAACTTTTTTCTTGCTAAGCTATGCAAGTTCAGCGCCAGCACTATATTTTTCCTTTTATTCCAGACAATTAACGTCTTTGACACCTACTCGCCGACAATAAATGTAATAAATATCGACACGATTTTTTACAATCTCGATTCAGATCAAGAGAAAGAAGGCCACTGCAGCAGCCGAGATCAGACTGATCGTGGTGGGCAGGGTCACCAGCATCACCTCGGCGCCCAGCATCAAATAGGCGGTCTCCACCACCAGGATGAGCATCGCGATTCCCAGCGCCTTTTGCGTGGGCACCCAACGGGTGATGCCCGCCAGGGAGATGAAGGCCAGACCCAGCAGGGCGGCACCCATCATTCCGGCAAAGGCGTGGTTGACCGGCTCGGTGCTGAACAGGCTGGTAATCTGGCCTGGGGAGATGATCAGAATCAGTCCCCAGGCAGTCAACATGATAATCGCCAGACCCAAGGCGAATTTCTGAAAAATGTCCTTTGGCATTGGCCGCTCCTTATTCTGTTTTATTCTTAATAATCATGAAATTATAGTAAAAATCTGACCCCAAGTAAAAATATTTACTCCAAGCCAATCGGTAATTTCCCGCTGGGCTGATCGCGACATCCCTGTTTACAGTTCTCAAAATGTTCTATATTCTAATTCGAGAGGCGAACTTTTTCAGAACATAGGAATTCAGAAGCATGCTCACCGCCACCCAGCACAAGGTGCTCGACTACATCCGCCGATACCTGGCAACTCGGGCCTACGCCCCCTCTTTGGACGAGATCGCGGCCGGCATCGGCATCCGCTCGAAAGGCACCGCCCACCGCCACGTCCAGGCCCTGGCGGAGGCCGGTTACCTGCGCCTGATCCCGGGGCGCAAACGGGGTATCGAGCTGGTCGACGAACCCCGGGAGAAGCTGCTCAAGCTCCCTCTGCTGGGCCGCATCGCCGCTGGCAGACCGATCGAGGCGATTGCCGACCAGGAGAGCCTCAATCTGGCCGACTATCTGCTGGGCCCCGACCGCTACGCCCTGCAGGTGAAGGGGGATTCCATGATCGAGGCCGGCATCCTGGACGGCGATATGGTCATCGTGAAGCGCCAGGAGACCGCCAACGACAACGAAATCGTGGTGGCATTGATCGATGGCCAAGAGGCCACGCTGAAACGCCTGCAGCACCGCCCGGACGGGGATATCCTGCTGATCGCCGAGAACCCGAGCATGCCCCCCCTCGCCTACACTGCCGAGCGGGTCAGCATCCAGGGGGTGCTGGTCGGCCAGCTACGCCGCTACTGAGGAGGCTAAAGGCTTCCTGCTTTACAAGGCATTTGTACTTCCGCCCTCCAGGGAAGGAGTAAATGCATAGGGATTGTTGGAACAATCCAGGCCCTGTGCGGCAGGAGAGAGCAGAGTCCACTGAATGCAACATCGAGGATCGCCACATGATCAACCACTCCGTTTCACGCGTCATCCCCCTCTGGCCGCGCGCCATCATCCTGGTGGACATGAACGCCTTCTTCTGCAGCGTCGAACAGATGGACCACCCGGAGTGGCAGGGCCGCCCCATCGGCATCACCAACGGCGCCCAGGGCACCTGCATCATCACCTGTTCCTACGAGGCCCGCGCCTACGGGGTACGCACCGGCATGCGCCTCAAGGAGGCCAAGCGCATCTGTCCCGGCTTTATCCAGGTGCCGGCCCATCCGGAACGCTACGCCCGGGTCTCTTCCGACATCATGGCCGCCCTCGCCCACCTCACCCCGGACCTGGAGATCTTTTCGGTGGACGAGGCCTTCCTCGACGTCACCCACTGCCAGCGCCTGCTGGGGCCGCCGCAACGCATCGCCCGCCTGGTCAAGCAGACCGTGCTGGAGGCCTCCGGCGGGGTGCTCTGCTCAGTGGGGCTGAGCGGCGACAAGACCACCGCCAAGTACGCCGCCAAGCTGCACAAGCCCAACGGCCTGACCATCATCCCGCCGGTGCGCGCCCGCGCGACCCTGGCCAAGGTGCCGGTCACCGAGCTGTGCGGCATCGCCAACGGCATCGGCCGCTATCTGGCGGAGCGCGGCGTCCACACCTGCGGCGACATGCGCCGCCTGCCCATCGGCGATCTGGGCCAGCGTTTCGGCAACCCCGGTCGGCGCATCTGGCTGATGACCCAGGGACTCGACCCCGATCCGGTGCATACCGGGGTGGATGCCCCCAAGTCCATCGGTCATGGCAAAGTGATGCCGCCCAACACCAGAGACCCCGAAGTGATCCAGACCTTCCTCCTGCACATGGCGGAAAAAGTCGCCGCCCGACTGCGCCTGCATCGCTTCCGCGCCAGCCGCATCTTCATCGGTCTGCGCATCGACACGGGGTTTCTGGCGCACAAATACCGCTGCAATCCGCCCACCGATCACGCCCCCGACATCGTGCGCCTGTGCGAGCACTACCTGCGCCATGTCTGGGCCGGCCAGGGCTGCCACCAAGTGCAGATCACCGCGCTGGATCCGCAGCCTGCCGGTTATCAGATGGACTTTCTGGAGCCCCAGCACGAGCGGCGCGACCGCCTCAACCAGGCCATGGACGCGGTCAACCGGCGCTACGGCGAATTCACCCTGGCGCCGACCCGACTGCTGGCCCGCTCGCGCATGCCCAACGTCATCGCCCCGGCCTGGAAGCCCTTCGGCCATCGCGAAACCATTCTACAAAGGTAAGGTTAAACGATTCAGCAAATGTGCGGCGGTGTCTACTACATGATCGACGGCCAGGAGGTCAGGACCTACTTCCC
>JASJBU010000218.1 GCA_030066355.1 Gammaproteobacteria bacterium
GTATTCCTGAATATTCTCTTGCGCAACGGCCAAGGCTTGATCCGAGATGTCCAGCAGATCGACCTGAGTCTCGGGTAGATAAACGGCAGCGGCAATGCCGATACAGCCGCTTCCGCAGCAAAGATCCAGGATTCGTTTCACATTAGCGGTTGCAGCCCATGGCTCAAAACCCGCCTCCACCAGCTCGGCAATGGGCGAGCGAGGTATCAGGACATGCTCGTTGACGTGAAAACGCAGACCGGCAAACCAGCTTTCCCCCGTCAGGTAGGGAAGCGGAATCCGCTCATCGATACGCCGGCGTATCAAGCTAACGACCTTGCGCCGCTCCGCTTCAGTCAACCGGCTATCGAACCAGTTAGTGGGGAGATCGGGCGGAAGATGCAGTGCGTGCAGCACCAGTGCCGCCGCCTCGTCCAAGGCGTTGCTGGTGCCATGCCCGAAAAACAGACCTGCCTCATTGAATCGGCTGGCACCCCAGCGGATGTAATCGGTAATCGATAACAGAAAACGCATGAACTCATCTAAAACCCTGTGGGGTGCAGATGATAGCTCATTTACAGGCCCGTACCCAACGCGAATCAGCGTTATGTTTTATCAGACCGGACCTCGCGCACGGAAATTGGTGTCATGCAAGAGTTGGCAGCCAGCACAGCGCGTACACCCGGCTGTGCTGACTGTTCCATTTAGTCATCCGGATACCTCAGCCTGCTTTGCGGATCCTGGTTACCCAGGAGAAGATATAACAGTATTCAAATCAATGGACTTAACAGACCCGACTGGTGACATGTGAATGTCGCCGGTGATCTGTCAAGACCCCAATCGAGTTGCCTGGCCCAGAGGCCAGCCCAATCAAGCTGCCCGGGAATCTTCTCCATTGGCCACTACATTCAAGGCAGGCGGCTTCGATTCAGCCTCCTTGGCACCCCGTCTGACCAGGTCTCCCAAAGAGATGTTGGCCAAGAAATCAAAGATCTCTGCACTCAGATCATCCCACAAGGAGTGGGTCAGGCAGCGTGAACCTCGGCTGCAATTCTGCCGACCGCCACAACGTGTGAATTCCACCCACTCGTCTACTGCACAGATGATGTTGGCGATGGAGATGTCATCCGCACTCTTCCCCAGATAGTAACCACCGCCAGGACCCCGCACACCCCGCACCAGTTCCTTGGATCGCAGCGCAGCGAACAGTTGTTCCAAATATGACAGGGATATCCCCTGGTTTTCTGATATCTCCGCCAGCGTGACAGGTCCTTTCACTCCGTTAAGGGCCAGATCCAACATGGCAGTGACCGCGTACCGACCTTTCGTTGACAACCTCATTTTATGCCTCCAGAGAGAAGAAATAATTTCCGAGTAAATTACTTGGTAATGAGGATAGCAGTAACTGAGCAAAATAGTCAACTTTATTCGCGATCGGTGATTGGTCGTTGGATCGGGAGGGTACGCAAGGTCTGATCGATTCCAGGCCTATTTGATGAAGCCCCGTTTGTTTAGCAGGGCTTCGGTCACCCCGACAGGAGTGGAGCCGGCGGCCTGTTCGCCGAGCATCAGCCGCTCCAGATACCTGGCGATCAGATCCACTTCGAGGTTCACCCGGGTACCGGATCGATAATCCGCCATAATCGTCTCCTGCAGCGTATGGGGAACGATATTCAGGTCGAAGTGATCCGCATTCACTTGATTGACCGTCAAACTCGTCCCATCCACGCAGATGGAGCCCTTGTGCGCGATATATCGCGCCAGCGCCTTGGGCGCCTGCAGGACGAAACGAATCGAACGGGCATCCTCGCGGCGCTCCAGCACGGTCCCCACGCCATCCACATGCCCACTCACCAGATGTCCGCCCAGTCGGGTGTTGAGCGTCAGGGCCTTCTCCAGATTGACCGAATTGCCGGGTTGTAGATCCTTGAGGGTGGTCGACGCCAGGGTCTCTCTCGAAACGTCCGCTCGGAAACCGTCAGCCGCGAGTTCGATCACGGTGAGGCAGACCCCGTTGGTTGCAATGCTGTCGCCCAATCCCACATCACTCAGATCCAGATTGCCGCTGTGTACGCTCAAGCGCAGATCCCCGCCCCGCGAGGCCTTGTCTCTGATCGAACCGATTGCCTGTATGATTCCGGTAAACATCAGTATCTATCCAGGGGGCTGGCCGTGATGCGAATATCCTGACCGATGAGTCTGACGTCATCGATCTGCAGTTGATGGCGCTCCGCCATCCGTTCGAGGCCCGGCAGGTGAAACAGCCCCCTGGCGCCATGCCCCATGATATGCGGTGCGAGATAAAGAATGATCTCATCGATCAACCCCGCTACCAACATGCCGCCGGCCAAGGTTGCCCCCGTCTCCAGCAACACTTCGTTGATCTCTTGGGCAGCCAGCACACGCATCACCTCCTGCAGGTCCAGCTGGTTGGCAGCGTGCGCCACCCTGACCACTTCTGCGCCAGCCTTTTGCAAGGCCGCCGTTTTTCTTGGATTGTCTGTCCCGGTAACCACCAGGGTCTCTCCCGGTCGTTGTAACATTCCGGCCGTCAACGGCATGGACAGATCCGGGTCCAACACGACCCGCAGGGGTGCCGGTATCCTCAGATGCTCGTCAAGCTCCAGCTCGGATGGGGTGAGTCGCACATCCATGGAGGGATCATCGGCCAGAATCGTACCTATCCCCGTGAGGATCGCCGAGCTGCCCGCCCGCAGACGATGCACGTCCCGGCGCGAGTCTGCGGAACTGATCCACTTGCTTTCACCGGAAGCCATTGCAGTGCGACCATCCAGGCTCATCGCCAGTTTACAACGGACATAGGGCAGGCCCGACCGCATGCGTTTGATGAAACCTGGATTCAGGCGTTCCGCTTCGGCCTGCAGCAGGCCGGAATCCACTTGGATACCGGCCGCCGCCAATTCCGCCAGTCCCTCCCCCGCTACCAATGGATTGGGATCCTGCATAGCCGCCACGACCCGGCTGACACCCGCTTCAATCAGGCCCTCGGTACAGGGCGGCGTCCGGCCCTGATGGCAGCAGGGCTCGAGGGTCACGTAGGCACTCGCACCCTGTGCCCGAGCCCCGGCCATGACCAATGCATTGCGCTCTGCGTGAGGCTCACCGGCGTACCGATGATACCCCTCGCCGACCACCTCGCCATGCTTGACGATCAGACAACCGACCCGGGGATTTGGATGGGTGGTATATCGACCCTTGTTGGCCAACTGGATCGCCCGAGCCATGTAGCGATAATCATCTTGCCGGCTCATTTGTTCTTGTCGTCGCCGGAAAGCAGATCCAACTGCTGACGCCGCGCCTCAGGTCCGGGCTGATTCTCCAGCCGGTCGATCTCTTCCCGAAAGGCGTTGACGTCTTCGAACTTGCGATAGACCGAGGCGAATCGGACATAGGCCACCTGATCCAGGGACTTGAGTTCCTCCATCACCAATTCGCCGATCTGCAGCGAGGGCACTTCACGTTCCCCCCCAGCCATCAGCTTACGGGTGATGCGATTGATGGCCGTCTCCAGTTGCTCGGTACTGACCGGCCGTTTCTCCAGCGCCCTTACCATACCAGCCCGCAGTTTACGGCCATCAAACGGAGCGCGGGTGCCATCCTGTTTGACGACTCGGGGAAGATTCAGCTCGGCAGTCTCATAGGTGGTGAAGCGCTCTTTACAGACCGTGCATTCCCGACGACGACGAATCTGATCACCCTCACCGGCCAGGCGAGAGTCAATCACTTTGGTATCCTGGGCTCCACAGAAGGGACAGCGCATGTATGATCTGAAATGAGGTTGTCAACAAATGGCGAACAAGATCCCTGAAACCTGACCTGGCCGAGAACTACCCTGCATACACCGGGTGTCTGGCGCAGACACCCAGTACCTTGGCCTTGACGCTGTCGATCACCGTCTGCTCACCCCGCGCGTCGATGACATCACACATCCAGCCGGCCAGTTCGACACACTCCGCCTCACTGAACCCCCGAGTGGTCACCGCCGGTGTGCCAACTCGGATGCCAGAGGTCACGAACGGCGATTGAGGGTCGTTGGGAACTGCATTCATATTGACCGTGATGTTCGCCGCTCCCAACCAGCCGTCCACTTCCTTGCCGGTCAGGCCTGCCTCGATGAAGCTGACCAGAAACAGATGATCATCGGTGCCCTTGGAGACCACATCGTAGCCGCGTTCCATGAAGACCCTGGCCATCGCCCGGGCATTCTCGAGCACGCTTTGCTGATAGGTCTTGAACTCCGGCTCCATGGCCTCTTTGAAGGCCACCGCCTTGGCCGCGATGACGTGCATCAACGGACCGCCCTGGGTGCCCGGAAAGACCAGCGAGTTGAATTTTTTCTGCAGATCCGCATTGGCCCTGGCCAGGATCAGCCCGCCCCGAGGCCCGCGCAGGGTCTTGTGAGTGGTGGTGGTGGTAACATCGGCGATCTGTACCGGGCTGGGATAGATCCCGGCGGCGATCAGACCGGCCACATGGGCCATATCCACGAAAAGATAGGCACCCACCTCATCGGCGATGGCCCGGAAACGCGGCCAGTCCACCACCCGGGAATAGGCGGAAAAGCCTGCCACGATCATCTTCGGCTTGTGCTCACGGGCCAGGCGTTCCACCTCGGCATAGTCGATCTCGCCGGTCTGCGCATCCAGTCCGTATTGCACGGCATGGTAGAGCTTACCCGAGAAGTTGGGTTTGGCCCCGTGTGTGAGGTGCCCGCCGTGGGCCAGGCTCATACCGAGTACCGTGTCCCCCGGTTGACAAAGCGCCATGTAGACCGCTGCGTTCGCCTGGGAGCCGGAGTGGGGCTGGACATTGGCATAGTCTGCTCCGAACAGTTGTTTGGCCCGGTCGATGGCCAGTTGTTCCGCCACATCGACGTTTTCACAACCGCCGTAATACCGTTTCTTCGGGTAGCCTTCTGCATACTTGTTGGTCAGCACCGTACCCTGGGCCTGCATCACCCGCGGGCTGGTATAGTTCTCGGAGGCGATCAGCTCGATGTGCTCCTCCTGACGCCGCTCCTCGGCCTGGATTGCCGCCCAAAGCTCGTCGTCATACCCTTGTATCTGCATACCTTTCTCGAACATGGAATCCTCTCAGGAGTGCTGAAAAAACATGATACTTTATCAAAAAGACCGCTTCGAATCCTGCGCAACCACAGCTTCCCAAGCCGCTCATGTCAGACTGGGCCGCGCCCAGCCCCAGTCTATTGCTCGGTGGACGAGAACACCTTTTTCAGGAGATCCGTGGTACGTGCGGTGGGATTTTCGCGGATCTGCTGTTCCTGAATGGCAATATATTTGAACAAACCATCCATTGCCTGGTTGGTGACGTACTTGTCAAGGTCCAGGCTATCGGTATTCATGAAACCACTGAGCAGTCCCCCCGCCTGCCCGACCAGCGACTTGTAGGCCGAAGTAACCCCGACCTGGCCCGTGGCCTGCTGAACGATAGGGAGAAACTTTTCCGCCAGCCGCGCCTCACTTGTCTTGCGGAAGTATGCAGTGGCCGCATTGTCCGGTCCGTTCAGAATAGCCTTGGCATCGGTCACGCTCATGGCGCGAATGGCATCACCGAGGATACCCGAGGCTTCGGGCACCGCTTTTTCCGCTGCCCGGTTGAGCGTGGTCTCAAACTCGTCCACATACTGGCCCTGACCGGTCTGCCGAGCGAGCTGCGCGACGCTCTGCAGGGACTCAGGCATGGCGATACGCACCAGTTCATCGGCCAAAAAACCGTCGGTGCGCCCCAGGGTATTGACCGAGGTCTCGACCCCGCTGGCCAATGCCTCCTTGAGACCGGCAACGATATCGCTGTTGCTCAGGGCGGACTCTGCAACGCTTTCCGCGGTCTCGCCCTGTAGAAACCGATCCAGCAGACTCCTCCAATCCGCCTGCGTGATTGTCGCAGCGCCGATTAGCGCACCGGCGAGGGCCAGAGCAACCAGTGGTTTTCTCAAAGTATCCATCTCATTCAACTCCCAAATCTCAATCTTTGTCTGCGGCCCTGTCGATCTTGCCGATCTTGGTCATGGGCACGACGGTGGACTGCTTGACTTCGTCGGTGAAGTGGGGTCGCTCCTCGGTGGTGCGTCCCGCCTCCTCTGCCAACTCCTTCTCCCGGGCGGTGATCAAGCCCAGGCAATTACGAATGTCCTGGATGGTCTGATCTGACAGGGGATGCTGGAGTCCCTTGTGTTCGGGAGTGACTTCTCGCACGATGCTGGTCAGCACCTTGCGCATCACCATCATGATATCTCTCTCTTTCTGCAGGCCTTCACGCATCGTCTCACCACTCTATCTATGAATCGAAAATCGGAGGCAAAGCTTAGCGGATCTGCAACCCTGTTTACCAGCAGGAAATGCTTATACGGATTTCAGCAGATCCTCCAGACCCTGCTCATCGCGGATCTGCACCCCCAGTTTCTCCGCCTTCGCCAATTTGGATCCCGCATCCGCTCCGGCGATCAGGTAATCGGTGTTCTTCGAGACGCTGCCGGTTACCTTGGCACCCAACGCCTGCAATTGCCTCTTGATCTCGTCCCGCGGGCGACTCAGGGTCCCGGTGATGACGATGGTTTTGCCCTGCAGTGGCTGTTCTGTCTCTACTCCAGGTTCCGGGTCGGGCCAACGTACATTGATCCCCCTGGGATCTGTCAGGCGTTCGACCACATCCCGGTTGTGTTCCTGGTGGAAGAAGGTCACCAACTGATGGGCAAGCACCGTTCCAACGCCCTCGATCGTCAGGCTGGGTGTATTGGCCATGGCCTTAGCATCAGCTGCCATCAGGGCATCAAGATCGGGAAACTTTTCCGCCAGCAGGTCAGCTTGAACCCGCGTGAACCATTTGAAATCGAAGTTCGTAACAAACCTTGGATCAGCGGCGGGCAGGCATTTCGATTCGGGCAGTGCATGCAGTGCCTCATGCAGCTTGACCGCTTGGCTGGGCTTGACCTCCACCAGATCGGCGAGGCGCAGCCCCATGATCGCGTCCAGACTTCCGACAGCGCCCGCCAGGGTGTTCGCCAAGGTTTCGCCAATACCCATGATGCCCAGTGCGAAGAGAAACCGTCCGAGGGTGGTGTTCTTGGATTTTTCCAATGCGTCGAGCAGATTCTGCGCGGACTTCTCGGCCATGCGTTCCAGTCCGCTGAGCTGTGCCAGCTCCAGTTCATAGAGTTGCGAGGGATTCTCGACCAATCCCTGATCCACCAGCTGATCCACCAGCTTGTCCCCCAGACCCTCGATGTCCAGCGCCTTGCGCGAGGCGAAATGCTTCAGGGCCTGCTTACGCTGGGCCGGGCAGTAGAGCCCGCCGGAGCAGCGGGCCACCGCCTCCCCTTCCGGCTTGACCACGTCCGAGCCGCACTCCGGACAATGCACGGGCATCACCACCGGCTGCGTAGCCGCGGGGCGCCGCTCGGCCAGCACCTTGACCACTTCGGGGATCACGTCCCCGGCGCGGCGCACGATCACCGTATCCCCGGCCCGCACATCCTTGCGCGCCACCTCGTCCATGTTGTGCAGGGTGGCATTGCTCACCGTGGCGCCGCCGACGAAGACCGGCTCAAGGCGCGCCACCGGGGTGATCGCCCCGGTGCGGCCCACCTGAAATTCCACCGCCAAGACCCGGGTCAACTCCTCCTGAGCGGGAAACTTGTAGGCGATGGCCCAGCGCGGGGCGCGGGAGACGAAACCGAGCCGCTGTTGCAGCGCCAGTTCGTCCAGCTTGTAGACGACTCCATCGATATCGTAGTCGAGGCGGCTCCGCT
>JASJBU010000219.1 GCA_030066355.1 Gammaproteobacteria bacterium
GGGTACAGTAAATCATATGCACCCCCCCTCTTCTGATCGAATACAACTGAACGGTATTCCGGGCTTTCAGGCTCAGAGTCGGCTTGTCTCGCACGGATGTGCCATGGTCTGTCACTCTCGACGAGTTCCGCAAAGCGGCGACACCCCAATCGCATCGCAGGAACGCCGTTTTTTTTAAGTACACCGATATTTCAAGAAAACTCCCGAAATATTGAAGCATCCACCAATTTTTTCCTGTTCCCCACCCTGTTGATTGGATTCTGGACCAGGGTAATGAAGATTGGGTCAGCTCAACTACATGAAAAATAATTAAAAAAATTTTACGGGGAATATTTTGTGAAGTGTTTCAAGAACTGGCACAGCTCGTGCACTGTTAACACTAAAGCCAACCGGCGGCCTGTGCAGCCGGGTAACTTATCAGAGTGATGTGGGGCTCAAGATGCATAGATCATTCAACAGCACGACAAGCGACAAACATAACTACCCAGCTGGGTACAGCACATTGAGCGTTGGGTAAGAGGAGGTAAATATGTACGGTAATCAGCACAGCGAACGATCCGATGCTCTGAATCTGCAGCTGAACAATGTCATCGAATTTCCTAAACATGAGCAACGTGTTGCCAGTCAGATGAAAATCAGCGCCGAGAATACTTCTCTGGTCAGTTTATGGAATCGGGACAAGGATCAGGATGCCTTGAGCGGGGTGCCGATTGCTGTGCTGGAGGCCTTGCAACGGCTCGAGGAAGCCGGCCGCCCTGGTGCGCTCTGTGTTTTACGTCTCGACGAATACCGTCTTCTCGAAGAGACTTTCGGTACAGAGATTGGCCGCAAGTTGCTGGTACTGGTGGGTAACCGCTTACGTGCCAGTCTGCGGAACCATGACTTGCTGGATGTGATCGCTGAGGACGAATTCGTGCTGGTCGTGGACGGGCAGGTGGAAGAAGAGCAGTTGGTCAATATCGCCCAGCGCTTGTTGCGGGATTGTAACGGCGTCTATACGCTGGATGGTCTGCGTATGCACGTCAATGCCAGCCTGGGGATTGCTCGCTTTCCGTTGGATGCCAGTGAACCCGCCCTGCTGATGCGTTTTGCACGCATCGCCCTGCATGAGACAAATCCGAGCAGCCCTACACCTTATCATTTTTTTAACCAGGGACTTCTCAAGCAATTACAAAGCCGGGTTTGGATGGCCGCTGAACTGGAAGACGCACTGGCCAACGAGCGCTTCGAATTACATTATCAGCCCTTGTTCGATATTCAATCCCAGCGGGTCCTGGGTGCTGAGGCTTTGTTGCGCTTGCGCACCGAAGCGGGAGAATTGATTGCACCCAACCACTTCATTCCTCTGGCGGAAGAGATGGGACTGATAGTGCCGATCGGCCGTTGGGTGGTGCGGGAAGCCTGCCGGCAACTCAAAGTCTGGCATGAACAGGGTCTTACAGCACTCCGGATGTCGGTCAACGTCTCTCCTGCGCAGCTTTCTGATGATCACTTCGTCGGCGGGGTGTGTGATGCAGTGAATCATGCCGGTATCGGCTACCAGGACCTGGAGTTGGAAATCACCGAAGGCCAGATGGTGGATTATCTGCCTCTGATTGAAAAGGCGTTCAAGGAACTCAACGCCAAGGGCGTGAGAATTGCAATTGACGATTTCGGAACCGGATATTCGGCATTGGCCTATTTGACTCGTCTGCATTGGAGTTCGGTCAAGATTGACCGAAGTTTCCTGACTCATATCCCCGAGCAGTCAAAGGCTGGACGGGTCGTGTCAGCGATCATTGCCATGGCTGGTGAGCTGGGGCTACAGGTGACCGCCGAAGGGATCGAGACTGAGGCGCAGTACCAGTTTCTCTTCCAGGCGGGTTGTCACAATGGTCAGGGCTTCGGTTATGCAAAGCCACATCCTGTGGATGAGTTCCTAAACCTGATACGCAACTCGGACGCCATGGGTTGGCAAGATCAGTCGAGAATGGATCCTTAGATGTTCTATCGAGCTGACCATCAGGTCCCCCGGTTGTCCAAGCACAATCGTGCTGAACATACCACGCTTGTGGTAATGCAGGGCTATGCCCTCCATGGGTTTCAAGAATCTCAATTGCCAGCCGTCACAGAGTATTACACCGGGCATACTCCGGGATTTGTTGGTTTCTCACGTTGTATACAAAAGACGGTCAATCACAGTCGTCTGTCACTGCATAATGCCGGTATGTATTTTCGGGTGATGTTCCTCGTTGGATTTCTGTTGTTTTTGATGGCCCTGTTGAACCTGGCCGTGGCAATGGAAGATAATGCTGGTGTCGGTACCGGGTCAGCGATTTTCTCGCGGAATGTCCAGTTCACCACCTTGACCGTTTCTGATGGCCTGTCCCAGGCCGCCGTGAATTCGATTGTACAGGATCAAGAGGGATACCTCTGGTTTGCGACTCAAGAGGGGCTTAACCGATATGACGGCTACGAGTTCGTAACTTACCAGCATGATTCTTCCGATCCCAAATCACTCTCACACGATTGGGTCTGGTCGCTTTTGGTGGATAATGCCGGTCGTTTGTGGGTCGGTACCGATGGGGGCGGGCTGAGCCTCTACGAACCAAAGACGAATAACTTCAAACATTTCATGCATCGCCCGAATGATCCGGGGAGTCTGAGTAACGATCGAGTGCGATCAATCTTTCAGGATAGAACGGGACAACTCTGGGTTGGCACCGATGGTGGTGGTTTGAACCGGTTCGATCCGCAAACAGAGACCTTTTTCCACTATCGACATGATCCGGCGGAACCTGAAAGTTTGTCGAATGACAAGGTCCTGGCGATTCTTGAAGATCGTGCCGGCGTGTTATGGATAGGCACCGACGGTGGTGGATTATCACGCTTTGATGCGGAGCGTGAGGCATTCATTCATTTCCGGCATGACCCTTCCCGGCCGGACAGCTTGAGCGATGATCGCATCCGTGTCCTGTTCGAGGAGAGAAACGGACGCTTCTGGGTCGGCACCTTTGCCGGTGGTGTCAATCTATTTAATCCTGCCGACGAAAGTTTCAAACGCTTTCGGCATGATCCCCAAAATCCCATTAGCCTGAGTCATGATGAGGTTCGGGATATCTTTCAGGATACAGATGGTACCTTATGGTTTGCAACGGATGCAGGGCTTGACGAGTGGCGCCCCAGCATGCAGGGATTTCTACACTACACTCACGATTCTGCAGACTCCTCAACCATCGCAAGTGATCGAGTCATCACACTCTATCAAGGACGGGGAGGTGTGCTTTGGGTTGGTACCTACGGGGGGATCAGTCGTTGGAATTACATCAGTGATGCGTTTACCTATTTCCGAAATCATTCAGACGGCGCGCCTGGGCTCAGTAATAATCTGATCACCGGTATCAGTGAGTCTCCAGACGGCTTGATATGGGTGGGTACCTATGGCGGAGGGCTAAATCGTCTGAACCCGGTCACTGGAGCAGTGACCAGTTTTCAACACGATCCGCAAGATGAGTCGACGCTCAGCGACAACCGAGTCATGACCGTATTTGCCGATATGACCGGGAATGTCTGGGTAGGTACGAGAAACAAAGGCTTGAATCGATTGGATAGTCGTAGTGGCAAGCTCAGCCACTTCAGACACGATCCGCTGGACAAATACTCTCTAAGCGCGGATGGCGTGGCCTGCATCTTCGGTGAAGGGGACGGTACCCTGTGGGTAGGTACCTACGGTGGAGGACTCAACCGACTCGACCTTTTAAATGAGAAATTTACAAGCTTTCAGCATGATCCGAGTAATCAGAGCAGCCTCAGCAGCGACCGTATCTTGAGTATTTATCGGGACAGCGCCGGCACTCTATGGGTAGGTACAGAGGATGGTGGCTTAAATCGATATAACGAACAAGACCAGACGTTCACCCGTTTTCGCTATGACCATCAAAACCCGGATAGCCTTGGCAGCGATACCGCCTGGGATATGTTGGAAAGTCAGGATGGTACCTTTTGGATAGCGACTCGGGATGGTGGTCTGAATCGTTGGTCACGACAGGATCGGTTGGCAGGGCGAGCGGTATTCAAGCGCTACGGTAAAGCAGATGGATTGGTCAGTAATACACTGCACAGCGTGCTTGAAGATGACGAAGGTAAACTCTGGTTGAGCAGTAATCGAGGATTATCAAGATTCGAACCGGATACCGGTAATATACGTCATTTCGATAAGATGAACGGTTTGCGGGGTGATGAGTTCAATTTCGGTGCCCGTTTCCGCAGTAGCAACGGAGCCCTGTTGTTTGGAGGTACTGACGGTCTGGTGTTGTTTCATCCCAGAAAGGTGCGCTCGAATCCACATCGTCCACCCGTCGCCATCACCGCCTATTCACACATGACGCCAGTGGCAAGAAGCCACAGCACTGATGCAAACCCGGTGGAATTGACCCTCGACTATCGTGATTACTCGATCAGTTTCGAGTTTACCGCATTGGATTTCACCTCAGCGGATAAGAATCAATATAAGTATTTACTCGAAGGGTTCGATGAAAACTGGCTCGATTCGGGGCGTTTCAGGCGTGCGACCTATACCAACCTGCCAGCCGGTCGCTATACCTTCAGAGTCAAGGCTTCCAACAATGATGGGGTCTGGAGTCAGGATAATGCAGCGATTTCTCTGCAAGTGACTCCGCCGCCTTGGAAGACCCATTGGGCCTATGGGGGGTATACCTTCGCGCTGATAGGTCTGATTGGAATCATTGTTCGCGTGCAAGCCAGGAAATTCGAACAGGAAACCAGCCAACGTAAGGAACTCGAGAAAAAGGTACAGCAGCGAACCAAGGAACTTGCCGAAAGAAATCGCGATCTCGAAGCGTTGACTGCACAGTTGGAGGAGGCGAGTGTGACTGACCCCCTCACAGGTCTACACAATCGTCGTTATCTGCACCAGTACATCGATGCGGAGATTGCCGGTCTGAGCCGCTATCCGGTCACGCGTCAATACACCAATGAATCATCACCCGCGATCGATATCGCTCCTAGCCTATCGTTTATCATGATCGATCTGGATGGATTCAAGCCCATCAATGACACATACGGCCACCATGCGGGTGATCTTGCTCTCATGCAAGTGCGGGATATTCTCAGAAAATGCTGTCGTAAATCGGATAATATCGTACGTTGGGGCGGTGATGAATTTTTCATCGTGGGACGTCACGCCAATCGTATGGGTCTGGAAAAATATGCGGAGCGTATCCGTGCTGAGTTGTCCGACCACCAGTACCAGGTAGGTAATGGACATGTGGCAAGACTTTCGGGATCTATCGGCCTTACCATGTTTCCTTTCACACCAAACAAACAGCAGCAATTGTCCTGGGAACAGGTTGCCAATCTCGCCGATCAGGCTGCTTACATGGCCAAAGACAATGGCCGTAATGCATGGGTTGGCATCTATGGCTCACGTAAATTTTCGTCAGAGGATATGTACGAACGTTTGAACACGGATCTGGCAGGACTGGTCAAGCAAGGTCTGGTGGAGATATCGACCTCAATCACTGAACCCCTGGTATTTTCGGACCGAAATCAAGAACAAAATGCATAGCTGTAAGTTTTATGCATGTCAATCTGTCGGTCTAGAATTCTGAGATAAAGGATAATGCAGAAGCCTATTTGTCATTGGATATTGCTTGTTGGCCTGGCATTGTTGACAGGCTGTGCTTCGCAGGCAAAGGAATCAAAATCCCTCACTCAGACTCCTAGCTTTCGACAGTATACGATACAGAATTTTCTCGATACGGTTCAGTTGGAGGGTAGCTCCTTCTCTCCGGATGGATCAAAGATTTTAGTCAGCAGTGATGCGAGCGGCGTACCCAATGCCCACGCATATCATACTGACGGCGGTGGTTCTTTGGTGCTCACCGATTCGCAGACGAATCCGATCATGGTGCAGAGCTATTTCCCAAATGATGAGCGTTTTATCTACCTTGCCGATCAGGACGGAAATGAACAGTCTCATGTGTTTGTGAGTGAATTGGATGGCAAACAAACGGACCTGACCCCGGGTCAAGGTATTCAGGCCCGATTTATAGACTGGTCTCAGGATGGCAAGAGCCTGTTTATCACTACAAATGAACGTGACAGGCGTTATTTCGACCTATATGAAGTCGACGTCGATAGTTATATCAGAACACTGGTCTATCAGGATGTGGACGGCTATGAGCTGCTGGAAATCTCTGCAGACAAAAGATATATCGCCTTTCTCAAGACGAACAAACGGGACGATACGGATATCCTTCTCTACGATCGGCATGCAGACGCGATGCGTTATTTGACGCCCCATATGGTACATGCTGAGTATCAACACCAGGCATTCGGTCTGGATGGCTCCACTATCTACTACACGACAAACTTGAAAAGTGAGTTTTTCTATCTGATCAAGGAAGATCTTCAGACTGGTCGGAAAGAGATTATTCTGCAACCGGAATGGGACGTGAACTATGCCAAGCTCTCGCCTCACGGAAAATACCTGATCGCTGGCGTCAATCAAGATGCACGAACGGTTCCGGTGCTCTTCGACGCCGCAACCATGGAAATACTGGATCTGCCTTCATTGCCCAATGGTGATATCAGCTCGGTCGTATTTTCGCGTGATGAATCGCTGATGGCGTTCTATGCCACATCCAGCCGCAGTCCATCCGATCTGTATGTACATGACTTCGCCAAGAATACTACCAAACGATTGACTAGAAGCTTGAGTGCCGCGATCGATGCACAGGATTTGGTGGATGCAGAGGTTGTACGTTTCCTTGCCGATGATGGTTTGGAGATACCGGGGCTGCTCTACAAGCCGCACTCGGCCACCACGCAAAACAAGGTGCCGGCACTTGTCTGGGTGCATGGTGGGCCGGGTGGCCAAACCCGCATCGAGTACCATGCCTTGCTTCAATATCTGGTGAATCATGGCTATGCGGTCTATGCGATAAACAATCGGGGGAGCAGTGGTTATGGCAGAAGTTTCTTCATGGCAGATGACCGAAAACATGGTCAAGCCGATCTCGATGATTGTGTGGCCAGTAAATCAATGCTGATCGACACAGGATATATCGATCCTGAGCGCATCGGTATCATTGGCAAGAGCTATGGCGGCTATCTGACCCTGGCCGCGATGAGCTTTCGGCCTGAGGAATTTGCAGTGGGTGTGGATATCTTCGGTATTTCCAACTGGGTCCGTACCCTCGAGAATATGCCCCCCTGGTGGGAGTCGCTGCGTGAAGCCCTGTATGAGGAAATCGGCCATCCGGATCGGGACCGTGAGTATCTCGAGAGCATTTCTCCCCTGTTTCATGCGGACAGGATCATGCGTCCACTCATGGTGTTACAGGGCGGCAATGACCCACGAGTCGCCAAGTCAGAATCCGATGATATCGTTGCGGCCGTAAAGCGTAATGGCACACCGGTGGAATATCTTTTGGTCGAAGATGAAGGTCATAGCTTTAGCAAGAAAAAGAACAGGCTTGTCGCCTATCAGGCCATTCTCGAATTCCTTGATCGCTACCTCCGAAAATAGATCGTCTCTTCCCTTTTATAGTTCGCTGAATCATTCGATGATTTTGTTGATCGGCATTTCGATGATACCCCGGGCACCGGCTGCGTGCAGCTGGGGTATCATCGAAATGCCGATCAACAAAATCATCGAATGATTCAGCGAACTATAAAAGGGAAGAGACGATCTATTTTCGGAGGTAGCGATCAAGGAATTCGAGAATGGCCTGATAGGC
>JASJBU010000244.1 GCA_030066355.1 Gammaproteobacteria bacterium
TATACAGGGCGTAGACCGCCCCTTTGTTCTGGTCGAAGACCAGCTGGATCTCTTCCCGGGTGCGGTTGCCCTTGTGGTTTTTGCCTTTTCTGGATGCCTTCTGGCCACCACCGCCGTTACCGCTCACCGCACTGCTCTTGACCTGGGTGGTCTTGCGGCCGCTCAGCCCCTGACCACCGGTGTCCCGGCTCAGTTTGGCGGTATTGATGCCGCCGCTGCCCTTGCTGACTCCGGACGAGATGATCGCCCGCTGAGTGCTCACAGCTTTATTGCCGGCCTTGCTCAGTTGTTTGACGCTGCGCACTGAGCTGATGCCCGGATCGTCGCGCAGGTCGGCCAGGTCGTCGGCGAAGGCCAGCAGTCCGGAGGAGGCCGCCTTTTTACGCGCCGCCTCGGTGGAAGACTTGAGCGGTTTTTTCGCAACCGGTTTGGGGGCTGCCTTGACTACCGGTTTCGGTTTGGGTTTCTTCTTGACCTCGGGCTTCTTCTCGGGTTTTGGTTTCTTCTTCTCCGGGATCTTCAGCTCCTTGGGTTTGGGTGGCGGCGGCTTCTGCTTCTGCTCCAGAATCAGCTGAGCCAGTCGGGGCGGCAGGGTCTGGCGTTGAAATCGTTGCTTTTCCGGCAGATCGAGCAAAGGAATGACGATCCCGAACAGTAAGGCGAAGGCCAGGCTGACGGCCATGATCAGACGGAAGCGCCGTTCCTCTTCGGCCGATGCGCTCCAGGGGAGGGTCATGCCGTGGGTATAGGAGAGAGGGTTCATAGGGTCTGTGTCTCCTCATCCTCATCTTTACCGGCACGCTGCAGGACCGCTAGTGAGAGGTTGGGATATTCCGACTCCGCACAGGTGGCCATCACCCGCTTCAGCAGGGAGTAGGGGATGCCCTTATCGCCCATGATGGTGATGTCCCCTTTGAAGGGCTCCAGGGTGCTTGCCTTGGAATGGGCGGCGTGCCGCAGCAGCTCTTGCTGCAGCGGCCGGATGATGTTGGACTCCGGCAGGGGCCTGGTGAGATCCACTACTGGGTGACCCTGGACCAGGATCTCCTTGTGGTTGACCATTACCACCAGGGTTTCCTTGGGTTTTTTCTCTGCTGCAGATTCAGGCAATTGCAGGGCTTTGGCGTTTGGCAATACCTGCACCTCTCCCGAGTTGACCAACAGGAAGAACACCAGGATGGTAAAGATATCCATCAATGAGACCAGATGCAGGGTGGCCCTGCCCTTGTTGCGCTTATGGTGGCGATCCATGCGCTTGGCCCGGCGTGACATCTTCATGAGGTTTTCTTTTCCTTGGCGGTGTCGGGAGCCAGGGGGGCATCACCCAGTGAGATCTCCGGGAACAGTTCTACCTGCACCTGGGTGCCAGCCTCCATCACTTCGGTCATGCGCACCGCATCCATCACTTGCACCATCACCTCGTAGCTGGTCTGAGGCTCGGAGAGGATGAACACATTGCGCTTTTGCGGAAAACGTGCCTTGATCTGGCTCAGCAGCTCATTCAGGGCGATCAGGTCGTAGCCCTCGACACTGCTTTCGATGCGCCGGATCAACCCCCCATCCCGATCTCCGACCTCCAGGGCGTCCTTACGGATGATCACCTCGAGCTGCAACTCCTTGAGGGCGTTGTTTTGCCCCTGGCTGGCGGGGGGCAGGTAGAGATCAAGGATCGAGAAACGCGAAAAGGCCGCGGTCATCAATAAAAAGGGGATCAGGATCACCATCAGATTGAGGAACGCGGTAATGTTCAGCTCCGCCTCCTGCCGGTGGCGCTGCAGGTGCCGTCTCATGACTGCCCTCGGGAATAGACCTTCTCATTGAAGATGTTGAGGAACTTCACCGAAGCCATCTCCAGGCTGTCGACGATGGCAGTGGTCTTGCTCTGCAGCAGGGCATACACCAGCAGCAGGGGGATTGCCGCCATCAGGCCGAAGGCAGTAGTGTTCATCGCCACCGAGATACTCGCCGAGAGCATGTCCGCCTTCTCCGCCGGATCTGCGTTGGAGACCGCGGTGAAGGCCTGGATCAGTCCGATGATGGTGCCCAGTAGGCCGAGCAGGGTGGCGATATTGGCCAGGGTGCTCAGATAGTGGGTGCGCTTCTCCATGCGTGGGATCGCCTCCATCAGCCCCTCCTCCATAGCGATCTCCACATCACCCCGCCGACGGGCGGTACGCGCCCGGGAGAGACCGTAGGTGAGCATGGTGCCGATGGCAGTCTTGGAATTTCCCGCAGCATCCAAGGCGGATTTGAAATCACCATCGTTCAGGTGGGGCAGGATGCGTTTCCAGGTTCGCTTGTTGCTACCGGTGGCGACGCTCAGATAGACATAACGTTCGACGGCGATGGCCAGTCCACCGGCAAAGATGAGCAGGATCGGGTACATGAAGAGCCCGCCCTCCTGAAAGAAACGGATGATTGGTTCCAGTGTCGCCATGGTGATCTCCTGTGTTACAGATCTGTTTGAATCTTATCTTGTTGAGCCTGTCGGTTTTTCAATCCGGATTCTTTAACGAATCGCCGTTGTAGCGCTGGTGCCAATCGATGCGTCTGCGAAACACATCACGATCCAGCGGTTCGAGCAGGTCGGCCACACTGCCCATCTTGGGGGGTGGTATGGGGGTCAGGCCTTCGGTCTTCTGCCAAGGCACCACATAGAGGATGTTGGGTGATTCCTTGTTGCCGAAGATCGCGGTACCCTCCATGTCGAGCCGTTGCTCGGCCCCAGCAGCCTGTGGGTACAGGCAAATGCTCGACAGGAGCAGGGATGCATACAGCGCGGAACGCTGAGCAGGTCCCATGCAGGGTATTTTCGGTCGAATCAGCTTGTTCATTTTGCACCCACCCGCTCGGCTCGCAGTTCGAGATCCGCAATCCAACCGGTTACTTCGGTGTCGGCCGGATCGGTGAGAGTTTGATAGCGCTGATAGTGGAACAGAGCCTTCTCGGGTTGCTGTAGATAAAGGTCGTAGAGGATGCCGAGATTCCGATGGGCGAGGGGATAATCCGGCCGAGTCAGCAATGCATCTTGGTAGGCCTGCTCTGCCTCATTGAAGCGGCCTTGGCGGCGTAACAACAGGCCGAGCTGGTTGGAGGCCACAGGATGTCTCGGATGCTGCTCGAGGATGCGCCGAAAGCGTTGTTCAGCACCCTCGATGTCCTGCTCGGCCAGTTGCAGGATACCTAGATTGAGCTGGGGACCGGCCAGCATCGGTTGTTTCTGACTCAAGGTCTCCAGCAGCCTGCGGGCCTTAACCCGGTCTCCGGCACGCATCGCCGTCAGGGCTTCCATGAAATCGGCGACCACAGCAGGCTCGAGAGTGACTTGTGCGGAAGGATCTTGGGGATTCACCTGGACTGGCTCATCGGCGCTTGTCGGTGTCGCCTGTTTCGACGGCAGGCCTAGGCAACCACTGAGTAGCAGACAACAACACACCCACAGCAGGTTGGTGGGGCTTCGCCCAGCAAGGACGGTTATGTTGGGCTCGAAAAATCGTTTTGTTCGATGCTGTTCCGGAGATCTCCGGTTGTTGGGTGATGCCGGGTGATAGTCAGTTGATCGCATCGATCAAGTCCTCAGTCTTTTCCTGTTTCGCATAGCGCACCGGCAGCAGTCTGGCCAGGGCGTCGAAACTCTTTTTAACCCATGGGTCGTAGACTCCCTGTGCGGCCCGGTGGGCATTGGTCTCATGCAGTGTGATGGCCTTGTCCTCGAAGGGATAGGCCTGTTCCTCGAGGAGGATCTCGTACTGTTCCAACTCCTCCTCGTTCAGATTCTGCGGCCGCTCGGATTCCAACAGGGCCTCGCCAAACTGCTGATAGAGTTCACCGATGCGATAGGTTGCCGCGGTGGTTATCTCCGCCACTCCGTAAGCGGCGGCCTTTTTGTAGTCGGCGATGGCTATCTGCATCTGTTTTTTCTTGAGCTTGAGGTTCTTTTTCAATGGTGCCTTGAGTTGAATGGCCTGGAAGCGGTCATACACGGGCTGGGTCAATCTGAAGCGGGCATGGGCGGCGAGATACCGGGTCCTGTCACTGCGCGCTTCTCCCGCCTTGGCATCCGTCTGGACGATCTCTTGCAGCCAATGATCCCGTTTGCGAATCGCATTTTGCGCATCATATAGCTCTACCAATCGCTGGCGGGCCTCCATGGATTGAGCAATCGGTTGTGGAAAAGTCTTCACGAACCAGGAATAGGCGTGGATCGCTTCGGACCGGCGGTTGGCCTTCTCGTAGAGCTTGGCAGCCTGCCAGCCGGCTTCACGGCGCAGCACCGGGGTCTCACCCTCGACCGCGATGTTCGAGAGCTCCTCGGCAGCCTTCAGCGTCTGACCGGTCTCCAGATAGGCAACCGCCAATTTGTTGTTGATATCTGGAATCAGCTTGCTTTTCGGGTTGCGGCTGCGCAGGCCTTCGAGGATCTGGATGGTACCCGGCCAGTCTTTGATGGTGATCAAACTGGCCGCCGCGTCAAACTCGGCGATGGCCCGGATCGATGCCAGTGGCGTGACCTGGGCGATACGTAGATACTGATCCGCGGCCTGTCGGTGTTGGCCCTGGTCACGCAACCGGCTGGCCCCCTGATAGATGCTCGCGGCCAGACGTTCTTGCAGTTGACTGCGGTTTTCTGCATTGGCATCGGCCGGTAACAGAGCCAGTGCACTTTGATAGGCCAGTTCGGCGGCCTGAAAATCCGTCTGTTCGAAGGCGCAATGGGCGACTACGGTCCAGGCAGTACGCAGCTGTTCGGGTTTTGGCGTGGGTTGCAGCATGGTGACCTGCGCCGCGGTTTTGCGGGCCAGTGTCAGTTCGTTCAGCGCCAGCAGTTGTTCGGCCGACTGGGTCAATACGCTGGCCCTTCGTGGATCTTGGGGGAAACTCTCGGCGAAACGCAGGGCGCTGTCGATGCCTTTTCGACGCCAGGTTTGCAGCGCATCTTCCGCCAATCCCCGTTCTGCAGCGTGATACGCGAGCAGGGCCGCATAACCAGCCTCTGCATCCTGCGCATGGCGTGGATAGTGGTAGGCGCTCTTCTCATAGGCATCCACCGCTTCTGCGAACCGCTTCAGTTCATACAACAGCTCCGCAAGGAGGAAGCTCATCCCGCCGGAACCGGTCTCGTTGGGAAAGGATGCCAGATAACGTTGGTACCAGAATATCGCTTCGCTGCCATGTTTGTTGCGTTCGGCGACGGCTTGTTTGCCCTTGCCCGTCTGTTGGGCCAGGGCATGGTGATATTCGGCAAGCTCCTGGAGATAACCACGTAAACGTTCACTCAGCCATTCCCGGTCTGCCTTGCCGAGTTGCTGCCAGTATTCGCTGTTGATCTGATAGCGTCGGGTGAATGCCTTCTTGCTCAGCAGGGCCTGAGCGGGAAAGTCGTTAGCGGCATAGAGTTCGATGACATCCACCGCCAGCCTGGGGGCCTGAGGATGGGTCGGGTCTGATTCGACAAAGGCCAGATAGGCTTCCGCAGCATCACCGATCCGCTCTTGCTTCTGGTAGAGGTCCCCCAGCCCGCGATAGACCATAAATTCATAATGTCGGCGACCCTGTGTTTTGAAATAACTGCCGATCCGGCCGGTTCCGCCCAGTTCGGAAAAGGTCAGGCTCATGACGCGCAGGGTCTCTTTCAGTAGCTCCTGGTCCGCGGGTGACAACAGGCTGGCCTTGAGCTCCGGCAGGTCGTTGAGCTTACGATCCAGCAGCAGGGTGAAGGAGTCGAGCCCCGCCTCGATACGGCGTTGTTTGAATCTTGCCCAGCCGTGCTTGAAGAGTGCGCGATCGAAATACCGGGATTGCTTGCGGTATTCAAGGATCGCGGCATAGGCCTGCTCGGCATTGGCGAATTGTTGCAGGACGAACAACCGCTCGCCGCGCCTGAATTGGGCTTCCGCCCAGTGGGTGCTCTGGGGATGGTCGCTAACCAGACGATCCAGGGCCTGCATCATCTTTGTCTGGTCACCAGCCAGTTCATAGGCCCTGGAGAGCTGATACAGGACCAGGTCCCGATTCGCATACTCAGGGTTGTCCCGCAGCAGTGATTCGTAGAGCTGGATAGAGCTGAGTCCGACCGATGCAGCGGCGCTGGTCGGGGCCGTTTCGGACTCGTCCAACAGGCGGGACTCCCGCTCTTCAAGCTCCAGGTCGGCCAGGCGACGGGTCGCCTCGCTATGCAGATTTTGCTCGGGTCGGAGTTCGAGTAGTTTTCGGTAATTCTCGATAATCTCGGTCTTGTTCAGGGATTGAACAGGACCCCTGGTGACCTCCGCGGGCTGGTAACTGAGGCTGCCGATCAGGGGCTCTTCAGGGGTCTTCTGCAGCAGTGAACAACCGCTGGCCAGCAAGGCCAGGGAGAGGGGGATGAAATGCTTCACTCCACACCCCCGGGGGATTGTTGGTTACGGTCGAGCAGACTGGCCACCCCCATCCTGGCCTGGATCAGATAGTCATTGAGCAGGATCTTGCGGGCTTCCAGCACACGGATCGCCATCCTCTGCAATAACTCGCCCTGCCTGAAACGCGCCCGGTCGACTTCGCTCAGCAGGCTGGGGATCTGTGCTTCCAGGGCATGGATCTGTTCCTCGAAACCTTCGAACTGTCCTTGGGTCTGCTGATGGGCCATCTGGAGGGCTGCCTGTTCGGAGCGGGTGGTTTCGATGGCCTGATCCAGTTCCCGCAACCGTTTACCGCTCTCCCAGATCCGCACTGGGTGTTCGACGATGCTGTCCCAGATCAAGACACCTTTGAGCAGTTTCGCCTGTTCCCGTTGGTCGTGCAGGTCGAGACGGGCGGCATACTCGTCGAGCATACCTTCGACAACCTTGAAGCGTTTCAACAGGTGTTTTTCCCGGCCGGTGGCGAGGATGAAAAGGGGCTCCTCTGGTGACCTGGCCCTTTCGAACCGCTGCTGCAGGATTTCACGCTCAGCCTCCAGTTGCTGCAGCTGCTCACCACTGAGCTTTTCTTCGACCCTTGGCAGACGTTCGTTGTAAGCCGCCTCACGCACGCTGAGCATGGTTTGATAATCGTCGATCTTTTCCTGCCACTGTTGGAGGTTCGCCAGGAGAAAGCGCAGATCCCGATAGTCATGCAAATGCTCCTGGAACTCGTTTCCGGTCATCAACAGCGGGAGCAGACCAAGCAATGGACGGGCAGCCTGTTGATCTAGCGGTTGTTGATTATCAAGCACCGGGAGCAGTGCTCCTGATCGGATCGCCGCGATGGCCTGATCGAGGCGCTGGAGTTCCTGATCAAAGCGAGCGATGCCCAGCTGATAATGCTGCAGAGACTGCTCGTCGTCTTCCAGCAGGGAGAGGGCGTAAGGGATCGCAAGCACCGCATCTAACACCGCGGTGTCCTGCTCCTCCCGATTGGCGAGTTCTTGCCAAGGGGGTAGGGCGGCTTGGGGATCATCCAGCTGCAGGGCGGCCCAGCCGACCCCCAATAGCGCCTGATTGGCCGTGAGACTGCTGATGCGTATCTGCTCCAGCACCTGCTTGGCAAGGGCAGGCTCCCCGGTCTGGAGGAGTATCAGACCCCGGACCAGGTTGGCTCGGTCCTGCAGGGATTTCTCCTCTTCATTCTCAACCTCGGCGGCCGTGATCTCTTCCAACAGCAGCAAGCCTTCCATCCTCCGCTCCATACGGAGCAAGGCGATCGCCCGGTTATAGCGGCCATAAGGACTCCACGGGTTGTTGTCGGGGAATCCGCTGAGGACATTCAAAGCCTGAGGGAGCTGCTCCTGCTTGATCTCGATAAGGCCTTGCAGAACCCGTTGTTCACCGGCATGGTCCTCTTTCAGGGCTTGGCCGATGCGGCCCATGGCGTCGAGGGCGGCATCGGGTTGACCACGCAGGTAGCGGGTTTTGGCCAACTGCAACCAGGCTCGATCGTGCACCTCAGGGGAGGTGGTTCGCTCCAGGATCTGCGCCAAGAGTCCCTGGG
>JASJBU010000245.1 GCA_030066355.1 Gammaproteobacteria bacterium
TGGTGGCAAGCTCCAGGCTGAGAGTCGAGGGTAGGGTAGGTTCATTGTTTTCCCGCCTGGCCCGATCCGCCTGCAAACGCTGCTTGAGGGCTTCGCTCTGCGGCTCGACCCAGGCCGCGAAACCCAGATTCGCCAGGGTATATTCATGGGCGCAATAGATTCGGGTGTCGCCAGGAAGGGCAGCGATCCTTTGTAGCGAATCCGCCAGTTGCTCGAAGGTACCGTCGAACACCCTGCCGCAACCGGCGGCAAACAACGTATCGCCGCAAAATAGGGCGGCCTGACCATAGTAGGCGACGTGTCCAGCCGTGTGCCCGGGCACCTCCATCACCTCCAGATCAGTATTCAGGCCTGGCAGCGGAACACGGTCCCCCTCCTTGACCGGGCGGTTGACCCCTGCGATACGGTCCTTGACCGAACCATAGACCGGAATCGTCGGATAGGCCTGCAAGAGCTCCGGTACCCCGCCGATGTGATCATAGTGATGGTGGGTCAGCAGGACCGCACTGAGCTCACCTCCCCTGGACCGCAGCCACTCAAGCACCGGATCCTCATCTCCAGGATCCACCGCAACAAAGCGGTTGGAGGTGAAATCGCCGATCATCCAGATATAGTTGTCATCGAACGCCGGCAACGGAATGATATCGATCATCAGTGGTTTTTAGTGGAGAATCGTCCGCTTAACTGGATGTGTTCGCCAACACCCGCAGGGGCCTTTCCCGAAGCAACCGGTTGACTGCCGCCAGGATGTCCGGCACTCCCAGTCCGGCCTCCGTCAATTGTTCCTGCTGGGTGGCATGCTCGATGAATCGATCAGGCAGTCCCAGGTTGAGTATCCGCACCGGATGTGCCTCACGCACCAGCAATTCGTTGACCGCCGAACCGGCGCCACCCTGCTGGCTGTTCTCTTCCAGCGTCACCAGCAGTTCATGTCGATCCGCCATTTTCAAGATCAATGCCTCGTCCAGAGGTTTGATGAAACGCATGTTGACCACACTGGCATCCAGGATCTCGGCCGCTTGCTGGGCATTGGCCAGGAGACTGCCAAAGGCCAGCAAGGCCACGCCTTTACCCTCCCGGCGGATTTCCCCCCGTCCCAGGGGCAGTACCTTTAGATCCTCAGTGACGCTCACCCCAGGACCGGCTCCTCGCGGATAACGCACCATGGCCGGTCCGGAGTGTTCATAGGCAGTCTGTAAAAGTTGGCGGCATTCATTCTCATCCGCCGGGGTCATAACTACCAAGTTTGGCAGGGTACGGACAAAACTCAGATCGAAGCTCCCCGCATGGGTGGCGCCATCCGCCCCCACCGGTCCCGCTCGATCCACCGCCAGAGTGACGTCCAGATTCTGCAGGGCAATATCGTGGATCAACTGATCATAGGCCCGCTGCAGAAAGGTGGAGTAGATGGCCACGACCGGCTTGACCCCTTCACAGGCCAGTCCAGCGGCAAAGGTCAAGGCGTGTTGCTCGGCGATGCCTACATCGAAATAGCGACTGGGATAGGTGCGGGCGAAACGTACCATGCCTGAACCTTCGCACATGGCCGGGGTGATCCCCACCAAGCGGGGATCGGCCTTGGCAGTGTCGCACAACCAGTCACCGAAGACCTGGGTATAGGACAGGCCGCCGCCCTTCTTCTCCATCTTGCCGGTATCGGGGTCGAAGGGGGTGACTCCGTGATAGACACAGGGATCGTCCTCCGCCGGCTCATACCCCCGGCCTTTCTGGGTGACCACGTGCAACAGTCGCGGCCCACGCATGTCGCGCATATTCTTCAGGGTGGCTACCAAGGTTTGCAGGTCATGACCATCGATTGGGCCTATATAGTTGAAGCCCATCTCCTCAAAGAGGGTACCGGGCAGCACCATGCCCTTCATGTGTTCCTCCCAGCGGTTGGCCAGCTCACTGAACTGGGGTGGCAGACGGCTGAGCAGGGTTTTACCACCCTCTTTCATCCCAGTATAGAGCTTGCCGGAGAGCAGGCGTGACAAGTGGTTGCTGAAGCCCCCCACCGGTTTGGATATGGACATGTCGTTGTCGTTGAGCACCACCAACAGATCTTCGTCCAGTGCGCCGGCTTGATTCAGTGCCTCGAAGGCCATCCCCGCCCCCATGGCGCCATCCCCGATCACTGCAATCACCTTGCGTTTTTCGCCCTTCTGTCTGGCAGCCACCGCCATACCCAGAGCGGCGCCGATCGAGGTGCTCGAATGACCGGTCCCGAAAGCATCGTATTCACTCTCATTGCGATTTGGGAAACCAGACAGCCCGTCCTTCTGACGCAGGCTGCCCATTTGGTCCCGGCGGCCGGTGAGAATCTTGTGCGGGTAGGCCTGATGTCCTACATCCCAGATCAATCGGTCGTGTGGTGTGTTGAAAACATAGTGGAGGGCAATGGTCAGCTCCACCACTCCCAGACCCGCCGCGAGATGACCGCCGGTCCGGGAGACCGATTCGATAAGAAATCGCCGCAGTTCGTCTGCCAATTGCGGCAATCGATGTGGAGCGTGCCGCCTTAGATCCACCGGTAGATTGGTCTGAAACAGCATGGGATAGCGATCCGCCATTCTGGCACTGCCGGTGTCTGTATCTTGCGCCATCAATTCTCGCCCTGTGCGGATCTCATAGAATAAGGTGAAGAGTCGGCAAGTTTACTCCATTTGCTGCAGTCACGCATTCAGATGGGCGTATCCTTGACATGCTGGGCCTCGTCTAAGACAAATTGGTGAAATGCCTGGGCGGCCGGCGACAACCGTTTGGAACGCCGATAGACCATGTACCAGTGACGCCGGATGGGAAAGTCCTGTACATCTAACTGGATCAGACGACGGGTCTCCAGTTCCAACTCGATGGTATGTACCGAAACCACACCCAGCCCCATCCCGGCCCGCACACCCTGCTTGATCGCTTCATTCCGGGTCATCTGCATACCGCAGCGAAACTCGATCTGCAGATCGGAAAAGTAGCGCTCCATAGCCTGGCGGGTCCCCGAACCCTCTTCACGCATCACGAAGGTCTCCTCGGCCAGACGTTCCATGGGTATGCAGACTTCTCCCTCCAGCGCATGGCCGGGTGGCGCAATCACCACCAGCGGATTCTCCATGAAGGGTTCGGAAACCAGGTCGATATCCTCCGGGGGTTGCCCCATGAGTACGATGTCGGTCTCATTGAGATGCAGCAATTCCATCAACCGGTGACGATTGGTGACATCGAGACGTAAATCGATCTTCGGATGACGCCGGCTGAAGGCCGCCATCAGGCGTGGTGCGAAATAGTTGACCGTGCTGGCTACCGCGATGTCCAATCGCCCGCTCTCCACCCCCCGCAGAGCGGCCAGCACATCTTCCATCTCCTCGAAGGTATGAAAGATGGTCCGGGAATACTGATAAACCTCCCGGCCTGCCTCCGACAGCTGGATCTTCTTGCCCACATGCTCAAACAGGGGCAGATCGATCGACTCCTCCAACTGCTTGACTTGCATGGAGACCGCAGGCTGACTCAGGTGCAGGGCCCGGGCCGCCTGTGTGTAATTGAGGTGCTCCGCGACAGATTGGAAGACTTTGAGCTGACGGAGCGTGATGTGCATGGAATCTGGGCCTCACGGCGATATTCAGGGATAGCCTTTATCGGATCAGCGATCGGTATAAGCTTTTACTTATACTAGCAATCAAAACATCTGACTTTCAATCCTCATGGGATTTTCTATAATCGTTCAGCCGTGACGAGACGCACAGCCTCTTGAACCCTGGTGCGAACTTGGTTAGCACCAGGATGTGCCGACACTGGCCGGCGCAGGCCAAACACAATCCCTGTCCAGGAAAATGTAAACATGGCAAAGAATTACGATGCGGGCGTATAATGGGGTATCGCGAAACATACTGGATGCCCGACTCCACGCCGAGCGAAACCAATATCCTAGCGTGCTTCAAAGTTACCCCACAGCCAGGCGTACCCCGTGAAAAAAGTTGTAACCACTGTTGCCGCTGAGCCTTCCACCGGCGTCTGGACCACCGTCTTGCCCACCCTGGACGACCACAATGGTCGTGCCTACGTGAATCGAAGACATGCCGAGAGACGACATCTGACCCTGACTGCAGACGGCTGAAGGCTGCTGAAAGCTGGAGACTATAGACCCATGAGCGATATTGACCGCGATCAATACCTGATCAAAGAAGAACCCTACTACCGTACTGTTCATAATGAAGTGGAGATGTACCAGGCCGCTTATGATGCACGCATGCCGGTCATGCTCAAGGGCCCGACAGGTTGCGGCAAGTCCAGATTTGTCGAATATATGGCCTGGAAACTCCAGAAACCGCTGATCACCGTAGCCTGTAACGAGGACATGACGGCCTCTGATCTGGTGGGACGATTCCTGCTCGATATCAACGGGACCAAATGGCAGGATGGCCCCTTGACCGTGGCGGCCCGTATCGGCGCGATCTGCTATCTCGATGAGGTGGTAGAGGCCCGTCAGGACACCACCGTGGTGATTCACCCATTGACCGACCACCGACGCGAACTGCCTTTGGAAAAGAAGGGTGAGTTGGTGCACGCACATAAAGACTTCCAAATTGTCATCTCCTACAACCCGGGCTATCAGTCCATGATGAAGGATCTCAAACAGTCCACCAAACAGCGCTTCGGCGGCATGGACTTCGACTACCCTGAAACCGAGATCGAAACCGAGGTCGTCGCCCATGAGAGTGGAGTTTCCAGCGATATCGCGGATAAACTGGTGCAGATCGCCCATCGCTCGCGCAATCTGAAAGGTCACGGTCTGGACGAAGGTATGTCTACCCGTCTGCTGGTCTATGCAGCACAGCTGATCAATAAGGGTATAGACCCCCAATCCGCTTGCCAGATGGCCTTGGTAACGCCGTTGACGGATGATCCGGATATGCGTGACACCTTGGGTGCGGCAGTGAGCACCTATTTCTAAACCGTCTGTGACGAACCAGCAGTGCTTCAGCTGAGCGATTCAGCAATGGATCGCGGCTGAACGACCGGTCGGCTGAACCAGACGTGGCAGCAATGGGACTGCTGGTCATCGATGGTGAACCTGGAAGAACGTGAACCGCAGCTTTGTCGTCAGGATACAAAGCAGTGGACGATCTCGCCATACAGGAGGTCTGCAGCAATTGTCTGACCCTGAATCCCACTGCCGATCCCTACTCCATCCCGCACCGCATAGTTGAGACTGTCGACGAAGATGATCACTTCCGCACCGATGACACCGATACCTGGCATGCCGCGAATCGGTATGCAGCAATGCTCCTATTCACAAGGCTTCTACATCCAGCGGCAAGGATTGAACAGGACGCCGGATAGACTGATCTTCTCCCCAGTTGGTCTGGTGGGCGCAAGAAGGTCTCTGTGGTGCAGCACTTAGCCATACTCAACCGCTTAGGCCATCAGTCATCTTCCCCCAACTCAGGATTCCACCCCATCTCCTTCGCCCGTTCGATGGCGGCAGCGTAGATACGCGCGTGTTTAGCTTTCAGCTCCTCCGGCAGATTGGATGCCAAATGACCATATTTTTCCCATTCCTTGGTCACCTTGTCGTATAGATTATCTATCCCCTGCAGGGTCCAACCCTCGCAGGTTTCCTCCTCAGGAATGAGTCCGAACAACCAGCCATCTCGAATAATGTTCCCGGTGGGATTCATCGCACCGGTCGGATCCTGGTCTATACCTTGATAACGTTTGATTTTCTTCATTTGCTTCAACATCTAGCCAATAATCATTCCTCAATTGTAGCAGTGGCGTCCCGCGATCCACTAGCCGAACATCGCTATTTCTGTAACACCGGGGCGACTGTGATTGCGGTAATTCGCGGTACCAGATGTTGCATGTATAATCTGATTTTTGAATTGCCCGCCAATGATACAGCATGAAACAAACTGACGATCTGCGCATCAATGCCATCAAGGAGTTGAGTACACCCGCTCAGGTACATGGAGAGCTTCCCATCACCGAATCTGCCGCCCAGACGGTTTTCGAAACACGCGAGGCCATCCATCGCATCTTACATAATCAGGACGATCGCCTGTTGGTAATCATTGGCCCCTGCTCGGTGCATGATCCTAAAGCCGCCCTTGACTATGCACAGCGCTTGAAGCCGCTGCGGAAGGCATTGAAACATGACCTGGAGATCGTTATGCGGGTCTATTTCGAAAAGCCCCGTACCACGGTCGGCTGGAAGGGTCTTATCAATGATCCGACTCTGGACGACAACTTCGAAATCAACACCGGACTGCGATTGGCACGCAAACTGTTGCTGGAGATAAATGACCTGGGGATGCCCGCGGGAACCGAATATCTGGATCTGATCAGCCCCCAGTATATTGCCGATCTGATTAGCTGGGGGGCCATCGGCGCCCGTACCACCGAGAGTCAGGCCCATCGTGAACTGGCCTCCGGCCTATCCTGTCCGGTGGGTTTCAAAAATGCCACCAATGGCAGTATGCGCGTGGCACTGGATGCGATCCGTTCCTCATCCCGCCCACACCACTTTCTCTCGGTCACCAAAGAAGGACATTCCGCAATCTTCTCGACCCGGGGGAATGAAGACTGTCACGTGATCCTGCGCGGCGGAACTCGACCCAATTATGACTCTGAGAGCATCAATATCGCTGCCGAGGAGATGGCGGCCACTGGCCAAAAACCTCGCATGATGATCGATTTCAGCCATGCCAATAGTCGAAAACAACACGAACGACAACTTTTGGTGGGGCGGGATGTGGCCAGTCAAATCGCCCGTGGCGATCAACGGATCATCGGCGCTATGATCGAAAGTTTTATCATTGCCGGCCGCCAGGATAGAGAAGCGGGTAAGGCATTGGTATACGGTCAAAGTATCACTGATGCTTGTATCAGCTGGGACGATAGTGCTCCGCTCCTGGAAGAACTGGCTGCCTCGGTCCGCCAACGCCGGGAGATTGTGAAAGCCGCGTGATTCGAGTGGTGAGCACTGGCATTGCAGATATGACACGAAAACCTCTGCTATTCTTCTTGCATAGTCACAGTCGAGGGATGCCTGCCGCATGCACGACACAGCCATTGAACTTCTGATCTTAGGAAACAACCCTTCTGAAGTGGAAGGTTATCTCACGGCCTTGCGGAATGCTGGACATGCCGTGCATGCCAAACAAATCGACCAGGAAATCGATGCATTTGAGAACGCCATCAGCCACCCGGTCGACCTCATCCTCTATACAAGACAAGCCGACGAGATCGGTATCGAAGCGGCCTTGAAATGTCTAGAGGCAAATGACATGCAGGCACCGCTGTTGGTCCTTTCAGAAAAGTGCGGCCCTGAAAACAAAGTCGACGTCTTATCACTCGGCGCAAAAGACCTGATAGAGCGTAATCAAACTCAACTGCTCACTCAAGTCGTTCTCAGAGAGTTTTCCAGCTTAATCGCTCATCGGAAATTTTCAGCCCTCGAAAAAAAGCTCAAGGAAACCGAAGAGCGTTGCAATCTCCTCACAGAACACTCTCGTGATCCGATTGGTTACATCTATGAAGGCATGCACGTCAAAGCCAACTCTGCCTATCTACAACTTTTTGGACTGGTCAGTGAGGAGGATATCGAGGGACTCCCTATCCTTGACATGATATCCGCTACGGATCATCAAAAAGTCAAAGAGCTTCTCCGTAAGCTCAATCAGGACGACGAAAACCAAGAACAGATCCATTGCAGATGCCAGCGTACGGATGGTATCGAATTCAATGCGGAGCTGAGTTTTCTGCCAGCCACGATTGATGGTGAAGCCTGTTTCCAGATCACCATTCTCAGCCAGTCGCCTTCTCAGGAGGTGGAAGAAAAATTACGTCGCCTGAGTACCCTGGACACGCAGACCCTACTCTATAATCGTCAACATTTCCTGACTCTGTTGGAGGATCGTTGCGAAGCTACCGACACCGACCAATTACCCTC
>JASJBU010000246.1 GCA_030066355.1 Gammaproteobacteria bacterium
CAACCTTTATCCCAGGCAGCTACCCGTGAGTGGTTTGGACAGCAAGTGGCTTGAAAAACGTAAAGGGCTTCTGGCGGATCTCGTCGATAGCGTGCGAGGCGAGTCTGTAAGCGAAGGTGATTTCTTTCAACGCTGCGGGCTCAAGGCACCACCGCAACTTATCCGTCTGCGCATACTGGACGACGGTCTGAACGAAATATCTGCACCCTGGGAACAACTGGCTGAACTCGATCTCCCCGTCAGCAACGTCTTCATCGTCGAGAACCTGCAGACCGGTCTCGCCTTCGATGATCAGCCGGGGGCGGTTGTCATCATGCAGCTGGGTTATGGGGTTGACGTGCTGGGGCGTCTGCCCTGGGTCGCCAAGGCACACTGCGTCTACTGGGGGGATTTGGATACGCATGGATTTGCGATTCTCAATCGTGCCAGAAGCTATCTCCCTGAGCTGAAATCCGTATTGATGGACGAAGCGACCCTTCGAAGCCATCAGGATCTGTGGGTGGAGGAGAGGGATCAGCATGCTTCTGAAACATTGCCCTTGCTAACGGATCCTGAGCAGGCAGTGTATCAGTCCATCAAACGCAATGCCTGGGGGCAGAATATCCGTCTGGAGCAGGAGCGCATCATCTGGGATGTCGCCTGGAAGACATTGCAGCAGACGATTTGATCGAGGTGGCAAATGAGTCCGAAATGGCCTAATACCCGAGAGATTCAATCAAGCAGAGCAGCAACGGAGTCCATTGGCAGAAACAGTTTCAGCGGTTGGCTGGGCAGGGAGATGAAGCCGAATTGCCGATAGAACTCGGCTGCCCGATCGTTCAGGGCATCGACGACGACGGCGTAGACCGCCATCACTTGACCGGCTTGGGCGATGCGCTGCAGGGCATCGGCGAGCAGGATAGAGCCAAGCCCCATACCCTGGCGGGGTTCGGCAACGGCGAGCCGTCCCAGCAGGACCACGGGGACAGGATATTTTGGCAGACGCCGTCGGTAGGATTCCGGGAGCACAGTGGCATCCAAACTACCAGCACTGAGGCTGTAGTAGCCGATCACCTGCCGCGGCGCTTCCGGTGGCGAGGCTACGAATACACGGTTGACCCGCCGCCTGATGTCCTGGCTCGCATAGCGGTAGAGGTATTCGTTGAGGGAAGGCTCTCCGCAGTCGAATGATTTTCGATCGTGCTGTTTGCAGAGTGGAGTGATGGTTACTTCCAAGCGGTTGGTCCCTTACCGCTGGACGTGCTTTTTGTGTTCGACGAAGGCTTGCTTGAGTTTAGCGCTAGGCTTGGGGGGATTCTCCAGGGCGTCGAGAAATATCTCCCAATCGGCCTCGTTCAGCGTGAGGGTCTCGTGCTCGTGGATTACCTCGTCGGCAGCATTCAGTGCCTGGCCAAGCACGAATTCTGACAAGCTCTTATGTGCATACGCGGCTGCTCGCTCCAATTTCAGCTTGGACAGTGCATCCAAACGGATGTGCATGCGCTCTTGCTTGACGGTTTCTGTGTTGGCCATAGGGATGTCTCCAAATTGATAATATGAAGCGTACGCCATATGTGCGTACAAATCAATACCACGCCTCCAAGGATGGGGGAGCGTGCAGTTTTTCCACTAGCGTTTGGTAAGCGATAGACATGTTCTGGACATGATGCCTCTATAAAATATTGAAATACAAAGAAAAACCGAGGGTTCGAATCCCTCCCTCTCCGCCAATAATTCGATTAATGTGGGCATTTGAGAGCCGCATAGCACCACACGCCCTGCCCGAAGCCTGTTCGCAACACCAGTTTGAGAAGCTGGCTCGACATCCGTCTTCGTACCAGCAGACACCCTCACGCAATTTGCTCGCTGCACGGTCTCAACTTCCCTGCTGAATCAACCCGACGGTGAACATCAGTGCCGCACACATTGCAGCGACAGTGCGTATACTGTTCAGTCGCGTCCACCGGTCAAGGTAGTGCTCCCAGAGCTTAATCGCTGCGGGATCGTTTGCCTGAACAGCAGCCAACTGGTTGTTCAAAGGGACATTGCCGAGACCCGTCAGGAGAAACGTACCGACCAGATACAGCAGGGCGCCTGCAACAAGCCAGGGCGCCGAAGGCGTTTCCCACCAATTTACAGCAAGCACGGCGACCAGTAGCGAAATGGCCGCCGTGCCCATGAACGCACCAAGAAACCAAGGATTCAAGACCACCTGGTTGATCGATTGCATCGCCGCAATGCCCTCCGCTGAGGGCAAGCGAGCGAGCGCTTTCATGACGAAGCTCGAGAAGGCGTAGAAGATGCCGCCGATCAACGCAGAGCCGAGCAATGCGATGACTATCGCAATGATGGTCAGAAGGTTCATGCTGCCACCCCCTCCTCATTTTGCACATTCCAGGTGCCACGAGCGGCGATGCGACGCGCATAATCCGCGAAGTCGGCCGGCTCCCGCCCCAGCGCACGCTGGACGCCGTCGCACACGCAGGCGTTGCGACCGTCGAGGACCGTTTCAAACAAGTAGTTCAATAGCCAGGCGATGTCGTTCGGCGTGCCCGATTCGGCGATGGCCTGAGTGAACGACGCTTTCGGGATCTGAACAAACTGCACCTCGCGGCCGGCAGCCTGGGAAATCTCGCGTGCCAGCTCGGTGAAGGTCAGCATGCGGGGGCCAGTTACTTCATAGATCTCACCGGCATGCCCCTCCTCGGTTAGCGCTGCAACCGCAACATCTGCGATGTCATTGATATCGATAAAGGGCTCAGGGACATCCGCGGCCGGAAGCGTGATGGTTCCTCCCAAAATCATGCCGAGGAACTCACCTTCCGAAAAGTTCTGCATGAACCAACTCGAGCGAACCACCGTCCACTCGACACCGGCTTGTTGGATAATCCGCTCGCAAGCCTGCGCCTCTGCTTCACCGCGACCCGACAACAGCACGAGCCGCTTGACACCCTGCGCTACCGCAGCGTCAACGAAACGGCGAATCGCGTCAGTGGCGCCGGGTATGGCGAGATCCGGTGCATAGGTGATGTAGGCCGCCTTTATCCCTTCGAGGACCCTGTTCCAGCTGCTCGGATCGTTCCAGTCGAACGGTGGGTTCGACGAGCGGGATGCCATGCGGGTTTCAACCCCACGTGCTTGTAGCCGCTCTGCGACACGGCGACCGGTTTTTCCGGTTCCTCCCACTACCAGGGTAATACCCTCGGATGCCTGATTGTTGTTTGCCTCGATAGTCATCGCTCTCTCCTCATTACTGCTGGTCTCTGTTTCCGGGTGCATTGAAACGATGCCGAGCTGCTGGAGTAGGGTTAATTGGTCCAGCAGTTCCCACTCCTCGACGATTTTTCCGTTTTCAAAATGACTGAGCATCATCCCGCTTACCTTCACCTGTCTGCCGGTTGCCGCGATTCCCATGAGATCGCCTTCGTGGGTGCCGGATAGAGTAAAGGAGATCACGGTCTTGTTGCCTGCGCTGACCAGCTCCTCGATCTCGATGTGCAGATCGGGAAAAGCGGTGCGGTAGGCTGTGAACAGATCTCTGAGGGCTTCCGGACCCTGAAGTACCTGGTCAGGACTGTGGTAGACGTAGTTCGGGTGAATGACCTCGTCCAGCAACGGGAAATTCCCGTTGTTGATGACCTGCTCGACAAAACGTCGCATTGTCGTTTCATTGTTCTGCAACATTAGTGCTTCTCCTCAATGGGTTCAGTTTGGCGCTGCTCATGCAGCTTGTTTCTGTACCCATAAAGGTATGTGACGGTCTCGTGAGACGCCATTTCAGGAAAGCTCAGTTTCATACGCGTTCGTCTATAATTTCCCGGATGGATACATTGGGTGGATTATTAGATGCGCCGCGTGCGCGCGGCGCCTTTGCTTTGCGGGCGGTCATGAACTCGCCGTGGTCACTGAGGGACCTCGCCGGTTCACCCCTGACACTGATCGCTGGTGTGGCAAGTCAGCTGTGGCTGGTACCCGATGACGGTGATCCTGTTCAGATCGGCCCCGGCGACATCGCTGTCATACGTGCACCAATGCAATACAACCTCGCCGACTCTCCGGCCACGCCCCCGCAGGTGATCATTCATCCGGGCCAACGTTGTTGTGACCTGAATGGAAACTCATTGCATGAGACGATGATGCACGGGGTGAGAACCTGGGGTAACGCTGCTCAAGGTTCGACTGTATTTCTCGTCGGCGCCTATGAGCATCTAAGCGACATCAGCGATCGCCTGTTGCGGGCGTTGCCACCCGTACTGTCGCTCTCCCATACCGAGTGGGAGTCTCCCCTTGTGGCGTTACTCTGTGACGAGGTGATCAAAGACGAGCCGGGACAGGCTGCGGTGCTGGATCGGCTGCTTGACCTGCTGCTGACCGCCGTGCTCAAGGCCTGGTTTGCAAAGCACGACAACAGCAGGCCGGAGTGGTGGCGCTACCAGGGAGACCGGATCATCGAACATGCCCTGCGTATCATGCATGACAAACCGGCCTATCCATGGACGATGGATGCATTGGCGCTGGAAGTCGGCGCCTCGCGGGCGTCGCTTGCACGCCGTTTTCAGGAACGGGTTGGCGAATCACCGATGACCTTCCTGAGAAATTGGCGAATGGCCCTGGCAGCCGACCTGTTATGCCAGCCAAACGAGACCGTGAGCACTGTAGCCGAAAAGGTTGGCTATGCGACGCCGTTTGCATTTAGTGCTGCATTCAAGCGGGTAAGGGGCGTGAGTCCACAAACGCATCGGGCGGCCGCGCACTGAGGTGTATGGCAAGCCGGGGATAGTGGTTCGGCATATGGTTGAGGCACACCGGCCAATACCCCTGACCAGCCGAGGGCGCGGGGTAGCCGCTGTACAATCGGTTACCGACTTGAAGTCCCCGAGGAACGAGTTTTCACGCGCAGTTTGGTGGCCGGACTTGCCGACCACCATGTTGAGCGGGAGCTATCCCTGGAAGAGGCGAAAGCCCGAGCCGGATTGCCTGTTGCCGATGAATGCCATTGGAAAAGGTCAGCATTCGCTTTGCTGAGTCAGTAGTCGCTGACCATGAGGAAATGCGTATCTGATATGCCGATCAAGGCGTACCCGGTGTGGGAGAGAGGCTTATCTCCGAGATTTTTCAAGGAGTCGAGAAGCTCGAGAAACAGCCTGTTTCGGGACAAATTTCATTTTGTATTTCTTTCCACCGCCAATAAAACAACAGGCCCTCGTGTGGGTCCTGTTGCTTATCAGGTATATGGATGACTTGGAGTGAAACCATCGTTTCGATAACTCCGTCGGGGTGGAATTTGAAGGTCGCAGGCCGTGCCCATAGGGGCGAAGGGCAGGACGGCCAGCATGATCCCTCCAACTCCGCCAAATGTCAGAAAACAAAAAGTATGACTACTAAACTGCCTCTTCTTTGAATACAACATAACATCAATCGGATAGCAGATATCCCGGTACTGAAAACCTCGACAGATCAGGGGCACTTGGTCAGCATTTTGGTTGGCTAGCGGGACTAACCATTGAATAACGCCTGATCAGGGAGCCTCCGCTCCCGCTTTAGTCTTATCGGCCAGCACCGCCTCGATAACGTGTACGATCCCTTTCACCTCATTCTGCTCCAGGACATTCGGATGCGGTGATCCAAATCGACCCGTATCGTTGTCGAAGTATTGTCCGGAAGCCGTCGCGAATTCTTCCGCCAATGCCGCACGCACCAGTATATCTGCACCTTTACGGATATCGCCGCCGGCCACACCGAAGCCTTGCTTCACCATCTTGGTGCCAAGCAGGGACCCGGGATTGACCGCAATGATCACCGGACCGTCATCCCCGAGTGAAAGTGCCAAGCTGCGAGACCACATCGTGAGCGCCAGCTTGCTTTGCGCATAGGCTTCCATGTCGGGCAAGCGCCTTTGTCCTGCCAGCGCCTTCGGGTCGACTGGGGATTGTGCCGCAGAAGACAGGTTGATTACCCGCGCCGACGGTCCGAGCAGCGGCAAGAATTGCTGCGTCAGCAGATAGGGTGCGATCGTATTCACCGCAAACCGTACATCGAGTCCGTCCTGTGTTCTTGTCTCAGAGGCTTTGAAGACCCCGGCGTTGTTGATCAGAACATCAAGTTTGTTGTGTTTTTCGGCCACGGCGTTCGCGAATGTCACCACATCAGACAGTTGTGACAGGTCTGCGACGTAGCTTGCCATATGCTCGGTACCCGCCAGCGCAGAAAGCGTTTTTTCCGTCTTCTCAAGCTTATTAGGATTCCGCCCGTGCAACACAACATGATGGCCCAGGGTGACCAGCAGCTTGGCAGTCGCCAGGCCGATGCCGTCGGTCGAACCGGTAATGAGGATGGTTTTAGGCATGTTTGTTGCTTTTTTCATTGGGTAGAGTTTGGCCCGGAAAAGTCAGGCAGTATGTCGTCGGCCAGACGTTTCATGGTCTCTTCGGTATCCGCCTGGTTGAAGCGCAGATTCAGCGCCACATGATTGACGCCGATCTCCTCCAATGATTTCAGATACGTGCGAAGATGGGTCGCACCCACTCGGAATCCCAGGTGGATCGGTTCAGGTGGTTCTTGAGGATCTTTGGTCAGATCGACGTATAGCGACTGTACCGCTGGTTTTGCCGGACCGCCAACGGCCTCGACGCATGCCCGCCAATCGCCGATGATTCGCGCCTGCGCAGCGGTTCCGCGAGGATAGGTTATCCAGCCATCGCCGTGCCGTGCGAGCCAGTCCGGATCCTGCTGACTGCCGCCGGTGATGAGCAAAGGCAGTCTTTTGGTCGTCGGTTTGGGCAACATGTCCATCCCACCGTGCAGGCTACCATAGGAATTCTCGAATGCCGGTGCGTCCTCCCACATCTGCTCGATATAGCAGAAGCTGTCGCGAAAACGCTTACCACGATCATCGAACGGCAGGTTGAGTGCTGGATATTCCTCCGGTCGATCACCCGAAGCGACACCCAGGACGAGTCGTCCACCCGACAACATATCTATACTCGCCGCCGCTTTTGCGACATGTGCGGGATGGCGCAACGGTAGGACAATACTGGCAACACCCAATGCAATCCGGTTTGTCTGACCCGCCAATAGACCCAGATAGACGAAGGGGTCGTACATCTGACCCGCATCACCGAATGAGGGCACGTTAAACGGAATGTCGCGCAACCAGACGGCGGAAAATCCCAGTTGTTCGGCCAGGTGAACCCGTTCCAGGTGTCGGGTCATGGTAGGGACCGGACCATGTGTATAGGTCTCCAGCGGGACTACCAGTCCGAGGCTCAAATGATTGGGACGGAATACCCTGCTGAAGCCCCTATTGATGGACTGGAACGGTTCGTCGCTAGCGGTATGTGGCACCGCGTTGTTTGCTTGTTTCAACATTGCAAATTTCTGCTCTGCACGGACCTCAGGCGTGGCTAGTTCGCCGGAACGACTTCGTACTTGCCATCTGTGCGCACGTAGAGGATGCTCTCTTCCTCCGCTACAGACGCGATTTGGTGGACCGCCCCTCCCTGCGAACCGAAATAACTGCCAGGCTCCAGGGTCTTGACGTCGGCTCCCAGATACTGTGGCTGACCCTTGATTACAACGGCGCGAAAGGTCGAGCCGTGGCTATGTATCTTTCCGGTAAATCCAGGTGGAAGCTTGACAAAGGTTCCGTTCGATTGACCATCCTCAAGGTTGCCCCAGAGAAAGGCTACTTTTACTCCACGGGCAGAGGCCGGCATGCCGTGCGGATCGATCCAGACGATGTTCGACGCATCCACGTTGATTGGTCTTTCTCCACTGTCAAATGCCTCCACTGGTGGAAGGACGAGGTACGGTCCTTTATCAATTTCTACCAGCGCCATATTGATACTGCCCTTGGCAGCGGTAATGTGCACTTCGCCTTTCGGCTGTGTCCAGAAGGATCCGGCGGGCATCCACATCT
>JASJBU010000241.1 GCA_030066355.1 Gammaproteobacteria bacterium
TACCGTGGGTGATATCGAATCCCTGCCGTTCATGGAGGCGATCCGTCAGATGGGTGTGGAGCTGGGTCGGTTTGGTCTTGATCTCGCCGGAGGCTTTGATATAGGGCACCAGAGTGAGGTGCATGAAGAGTGTGCGCTGCCGTCCCAGCTCCACACCCATCTGACGGATCGCCTCCATGAACGGCAGGGATTCGATATCACCCACGGTACCGCCGATCTCCACCAGACAGATATCCGCATCGTCTGCGCCCAGCAAAACGCTCTCCTTGATCTCGTTGGTGATGTGGGGGATCACCTGTACTGTGCCGCCCAGATATTCACCCTTGCGCTCCTTGCGGATGACACTCTCGTAGATCTGTCCGGTGGTGAAATTGTTGTTACGTCCCATGGTGGTCCGTACAAACCGTTCGTAATGGCCCAGATCGAGATCGGTCTCGGCACCGTCATCGGTGACGAAAACCTCGCCGTGCTGAAAGGGGCTCATGGTACCTGGGTCTACATTGATGTAGGGATCCAGTTTGATCATGGTGATCTTGAGACCGCGGGCCTCGAGCAGTGCAGCCAGCGAAGCGGAAGCAATACCCTTGCCCAGGGAGGATACAACACCGCCCGTGATGAAAATGAATCTGGTCATGAGATAAACGCCGGAAAAAGGGGGAAAACGGACGGGAGTCAACAGTACCAGAACCGGGAGATCCCCTCAATGAGAACCGACCGGAAGGTTTCAAAATGAGGCCTGTTAAGACAAACCCTGTCATCCCTTATTGAATATCCTTGACCAGTGTCTATAATCTTCACGCGTTTTGCGCAAAAAATAACTGCCATGAAGCCAGTCATTCGCTTGGCCACATACCGGCTAGACAACAGACGCGGGGTGATTAGTCACCAGCATGCTGCTGTGTTTTGTAAACTAGCCTGGCCTGAGTCATGACGATGAGCACTGCAGTTGATTTTTACAACCACAGAGAGGATGAAAACATGATGAAGTTTTCCAAAGTTGCGGGCGCTGCTGCCCTGATCGCACTTTCCACTTCCGCTTCCGCCTGGTGGGGCGGCCCAGGCTGGGGTGGCCCAGGCTGGGGCAACCGCGGTTGGGACGATAGCTGGCTGGGCGACGGCTGGGGCGACGGCACCTTTGACTTCGGTATGAGCGGCAGCGCCCGCGGTTCCGGTTACGGCCGTGGTTACAACCGCTACTATGACTATTATGGTCCTTATGGATATGGCCCCTATGGCTATGGCGCTCCTTACGGCTATGGCTATCGCGCTCCTGTAGCACCTATGGCTCCTGCAGCTCCTGCGGCACCTGCAAAATAAGTTAGCCGGCAGACTGCCTAGAAATAAGGCTGTACTCACTCGGAGTACAGCCTTTTTTTTATGCTTTGGGTCAGATGCCGTTGGCAAGACATCCTCTCGTTCGTTGATTTCCCCAAAAAACGACCCGATTTCTTTAAATCACTTGATCCAGCTCAATAACTTCTGAAAGAATAAAAGGAGACCGGCAGAATCTGTGCTGCGGCTCATCCTTTTGGAGTGGAATCTTGACCAACCGAAAAGTCGTTTCCTTCGAAAATATCAAGGTCGCCTGTAAAGATTGCAGCCTCGCCACGCTTTGCCTGCCCATGGGTCTGGAACCCGACGATGTGGAACGCCTCGATGGCATCGTCAAACGCAGCCGACCCTTCCACCGAGGCGACCATGTATTTCGGGAGAGTGACAAGTTCCATAGCCTGAGGGTCATCACCAGCGGCTCGATCAAGACCTACACGCCTAACGAAAACGGCAGTGAACAGGTGTTGGGATTCCATCTACCCGGCGAGGTGATCGGGCTGGACGCGATTCAGAACTATCACCATACCTGCTCCGCCGTGGCCCTGGAGACCACTGCAGTCTGCGACATCCCCTTCGAGCAACTCGAATCACTCAGCAGCAGCATTCCCAGCCTGCAACACCAAATCTACCGTCTGCTCAGCCGGGAGATTGGCCATGAAACCGAGATGCTGACACTGCTGGGCAAAAAAAGCGCTGAGGAACGACTCGCCACCTTCCTGTTAAGCTTTTCCGAGCGCTTCAAAAAACGCGGCTTTTCCGCCACCGACTTCTTTCTGAGTATGTCGAGACACGAGATAGGCAACTATCTGGGGCTGGCGGTGGAGACAGTCAGTCGTCTGTTCACCCGTTTCCAGGACGAAGAACTGCTGCATGTGGAGCGCAAGCACGTCCAGTTGCTGGACATCGATCGACTCTACGAGATGGTGCATGGTAACAACAGTGAAAAAACCCAGCAAAGTCGCATCTGAACACACCACCTGCCCGGGTGTTTCAGCGCCGCCACACACACCCCTCGCCCATCGCATCCAACCTGGCCTCGTGTAACGCAGACTCGGTGGCATCGGCCCGGATCACCGCCAGGGCGGGACGTTCATGGTTCAATCTACGAATCCCACCCGCTGCCGGCCGACCGTTTTCCTGCAAGCCGTCACCATCCAATGACAGGGCAGCCTGTCCACCGGTCATCATCAAGTAGACATCGGCGAGAATCTCAGCATCGAGCAAAGCCCCGTGCAGTTCGCGGTGCGAGTTGTCGATATCGTAACGTTTGCACAGGGCATCCAGGCTGTTACGTTGCCCCGGATACATCTGCTTCGCCATCACCAGGGTATCGGTTACCGCACACAACTCGGCAATCCCGGGGATCTCGCGGGGGATCATGCCCAGTTCGTGATCCAGGAAGCCCACGTCGAAGGGGGCGTTGTGGATGATCAGTTCCGCCCCACGGATATAGTCAACAAAGTCCTGTGCGACGTCATGGAAACGTGGTTTGTCGGCGAGAAACTCATTGGTAATACCATGCACGTCCACGGCTGCCGCATCGATCTGTCGATCAGGCTGCAGATATTGGTGGAAATTATTCCCGGTCAACCGACGTTCCACCATCTCCACACAACCGATTTCGATGATTTTATGACCTTGTTTGGGCTCGAGTCCGGTGGTTTCGGTGTCCAGTACGATCTGTCTCATTAATTCGTCATTGCCTCGATGCCTCGATTGGCCAAATGATCCGCCAGTTCGTTCTCCGGATGGCCGGAATGCCCCTTGACCCAGTGCCACTCGACCTGGTGTTTCGCCACTTCGGTATCCAACAGCTGCCACAACTCAGCGTTTTTCACCGCCTTTTTGGCGGCCGTCTTCCAGCCATTGCGTTTCCAGTTGTGGATCCACTGAGTGATGCCGTTTTTCACATACTGGGAATCCGTGGTGATCTTCACCCGGCTATGCCGTTTCAAGGCTTGCAAGGCACGAATCACCGCCACCAGTTCCATGCGGTTGTTGGTGGTCGAACGCTCGCCACCGAACAACTGTTTCTCATGCTGGCCGTAGCGTAACAACGCCCCCCAGCCTCCGGGTCCCGGATTACCCTTGCAGGCTCCATCAGTAAAGATTTCAACCGGTTCCTTCATCGCATATTTCTCGTGGTTGGTTCAACGGCCGCCGGTAAAACTTTTTTTCTGATTCTCCACCTGGGCTTGATCGGGGTCATGGTCAACGTCCGTTTCACCGCCTCCAAGACGTAGACCCCCCCCAAGAGCGGCCAAGCCGCTTCTCCCAGTCGCTCCATGAACTGAAGTTTTTGCATCAGCCCCTGACTCTGCAATGGAGGCCGGAAATTCATATGGTCGATCCCCATGAGATCGAATCCGAGCAGGGCAAGCCAGTCACTGACACGTTTCAGAGAGAAAAAATGCCCCGACCAGGGGGGCTGCCGGCCACGCAGATACAAAAGTCTGCGGCCGCCCCACAGGCTCCAGGGATTGAAACCCACGATCAACAACTTACCTTCCGGTATCAGGATCCTTTCCACTTCGCGCAGCAGCTGGTGTGGATCCAGGGAAAAATCCAGAGAGTGGTGCAGCAGAACACCGTCCACACTATCCGTCGCGAGGGGCAGATGCATTGGGTCAGCCCAGAGACTCAGATCCTCCATCCCGCGGTCCATCAAGAGTTTATTTTTTGCCGGACTGCTGCGTAAAAGATCAAGTTTTGTATCCATGCAGCCGATTTGAATCAGGTAGTAGCCGAACAGGTTGGACAGGCGCCGCTCCAGAACATGGCGCTCCTGTTCCACCAACAACTGCCCAAGACTAGTTTGAAACCAAACAGTTAGCAGTTTATGCCGGTCAGGTCCCAGATTGTCAGAATGGTTTCTAACCATGATAGGGAAAAAATAACCTGCGGGAATTTTAGGATGGAAATGATACCGGGCTTTGTTAATATTTTCCGCTTCTTGATCAGAATAATAAGATGGAATTCGCTTCTATGCAGCATCTCGAACCCAGAAGAATCCTGATGTGTCTGTTTTTCGCCTGTTTCCTCAGCGCCTGCCAGACACTTCCGAGCATCGAGGAAGGTGAGCCGACGACCACGCTCCACACTCAACCGGTTTCCATCAGCGTCGAGGTCTCACCCCAAAGCGTTCAGATTCCAATCGAACGAGCCCCGCTGATTACCACCTCGGTTGCCCTGCCACCAGAGGACAAGCAGCCTGAGCCGGCGAATGTCTGGGAACGGTTGCGCAAGCACTACAAACTGACCCCGACCCTCCACCCCAGGGTGACCGGAGAGCTGCGCTGGTATGCCTCGCACCCAGCGAGCCTGCGACGTATTCAGGAGCGGGCCAGGCCTTTTATTCACTTCATTCTGGATGAGCTGGAGAAACGGGACATGCCTGCGGAAATCGCGCTCCTGCCTGCCGTCGAGAGCGCCTATCAACCCTTTGCCTATTCGCCCGGTAGAGCAGCGGGAATCTGGCAGTTCATCCCCTCCACCGGCCGGGGATTCGGGCTCAAACAGAACTGGTGGTATGACGGCAGACGCGATGTCGTGTCCTCGACTCACGCGGCACTTGACTATCTCACCCAGCTCAACCGGCAATTTGGTGGCGACTGGGAGCTGGCACTCGCCGCATACAATTCAGGGGCCGGTACTGTGCGCAGTGCCATCAGGAAAAACCGTAAAAAAGGCAAACCTACCGACTACTGGTCTCTCAAACTACCCAAAGAGACCCGGCAATACGTCCCCCGTTTGCTTGCGGTCAGTGAAATATTCGCCAATCCGGATCAATACGAAATCAACCTGTTGGATATCCCCGACCAAGCCTATTTTGAAACCGTCGATATCCAGGCTCAACTGGACCTGGCCCTGGCTGCTGAAATGGCGGATCTTTCCATCCAGGAACTCTATCAGCTCAATGCAGGATTCAATCGTTGGGCCACAGACCCGGATGGTCCGCACCGGCTCCACCTGCCTCTTGACAAAGCAGCGATTTTCAAGGAGAAGCTGGCCAGCTTGCCCAATGAAAAACGGGTGAACTGGAAACGCTACAAGATCAAACCTGGAGACAGTCTGAGCCAGATCGCCGAAAAGCACGGCACCAGCAGCAAGCTCCTCAGGCAGGTCAACAAACTGAAAAGCAGTAAGATTCGCGCCGGCAAACATCTCCTCATTCCCGTCTCCACCAAGCGACTGGATCAATATGCATCCAGCGCTGTACAGCGTAGAAAGCAGATTCAGAACAGATCCCGCCGGGGCAGCAAACAACACTATGTCGTGCGTAAGGGCGATAGCCTGTGGGAGATTGCCAAGGCACATAAGATCAATTACCGACAGTTGGCGAAATGGAATGGCATGGCCCCGGGTGATCCCATCCGTCCCGGCCAGAAACTGGTCATTTGGGTCAAGGCGGCAGGGACCGGAAAGGTCTCGGCGCTCGATCTAAAGCCAACCGGGATTCACAACTCTGTCTCCTACAAAGTACGCCGGGGTGATTCCCTCTCGCGCATCGCACAGCGCTTCAGGGTCAGTGTCAACGAGCTGAAAAAATGGAATGCCCTGCCGGGAAAATATCTGCAACCCGGCCAGCGCCTCAAACTTTATGTGGATGTGACTGAACAAACGACACTTTAAATCGACAGCTGGATGAAAAAACGCTGTCGAAGATTAGGGCAAGACCGCGGATCTGCCAGTAACATCCCTAACCTCACCCCTCGTAACCCATTGATTCGATTGGACTGGCGGGAAAATTCTCCATACGGTGATTGATAAAGTTCATTGACCCTATTAGTTCTAGTGTTATGATCAATATCGCTAGACGATGTTGTCTTGGGGACGATGCGAATGAATGATGAATGCAGATTGAAAAGTGGCGCTGATCTGAATATTGCAGATGTTGCGAAAATCGCCATGGGCCTCAAATCCCTTGCCGTCTACTCCATGCTCGCGTATGAACATGATGACGATCCCGAGGAACTCGACGAAGTCGTCCAGGAAGGACTGGACGCGATCGATCGCCTGTTCGACTGTTGAAGCCAGACCCCTGAGCATGGACCAGATAAAGGAATCTTGAATTACCCTATGGAGTGGGAAAGGCCACCAGGTGGCCGACCTCCAAAGTGATACCTATCATCTCGCCGATCTCATGATCATGGTGACTCTGTACCATGCAGAGTAACCGCGTGCCATCCTGCATCTTTAGGGTGTAGAGGTATTCTGCACCTCGGAACGCCTTTTCCACGACTTCCAGCTGCATGAGGCTGGCATCGTCGTGGATGATATCATCCGGTCTGAGCAGTAACTCTACCGGCTCCCCGACCTGCACCTCGGTGACAAAGACCCCATTGACCCGCCCCAGAGCCGTCTCTACCTGTCCAGCATCCACCACCCGACCGGATATAAACACCCCTTGGCCGATGAAATCCGCGACGAAGTGATCCGCCGGGCGATGGTAGAGGTCGTAACCGCTGGCCCATTGGCGCAAATGCCCCTCTCCGAGTACGCCGATCCGGTCCGCCATGGCAAAGGCCTCATGCTGATCGTGGGTTACCAGGATGGCGGTGATGCCGTCCCGCTGCAGAATACCTCTGACCTCACGAGCGAGTTGCTCCCGCAGTTCCACATCCAGTCCGGAGAAGGGTTCATCCAGCAACAGGATATCGGGCCGCGGTGCCATCGCCCGGATCAAGGCCACCCGTTGCTGTTGCCCTCCGGAAAGCTGATGAGGATATTTTTCGCCCTGCCCCTGCAGATCGACCAGTGTCAACAGTTCTTCAACGCGCCTCCGCCGTTCCCTGCGACCCAGGCCACGCAGGCCGAAGGCGACATTGTCGGTTACCGTCAGATGGGGATAGAGGGCAAAATCCTGAAATACCATACCAACCCGCCGCTTCTCCGGAGCCAGCGTCATCCCCGGTCGGGTTACGCAACGACCATGCAGGTGGATCTCCCCGACGGTAAGGGGCTCGAAACCGGCGATAGCGCGCAGCAGGCTGGTCTTGCCGCAGCCGCTGGGCCCCAGCAGGCAGCCGATCTCACCTGCATCGAGCTCCAGACTGACACCCCGCACCACCGGGATTTCAGCATAGGCGATGGTCGCATTGTTGACCTCAAGTTGTCTTTGCATGGCGTGAATGAGTGATGGATCGACTCAACAGAATAACCGGCAGTATACCAACCATGACGATGGTCAGGGCGGCATAGGAGGCGTCCGCCAGGCGTTCGTCCGAGGCCAGCTCATAGGCACGTACCGCCAGGGTGTTGAAATTAAACGGGCGGAGAATAAGCGTGGCCGGCAACTCTTTGAGCACATCCACGAAGACCAGCAGCAGCGCGGTGAGCAGGCTGCCCTTGAGCATCGGAATATGCACCCGGCCGATGATCTCCCGGGAACCGCTGCCCATGGATCGCGCCGCCTCGTCCATGGAGGGACGGATCTTGCCCAGCCCTGCCTCGACGGTCTGCAGGGAAACCGCGAGGAATCTCACAAGATATGCAAACAACAAAGCGATCAGGGTCCCGCTCAGCAGCAAACCGGTGGAAAAGCTGTAAGTTTCACGCATCCAGCTATCCAGGGCATTGTCGAAGGTGGCGAAGGGTATGATGACTCCCACCGCAATCACCGTCCCGGGTACTGCATAGCCCATACCGGCCATGCGCACCGCAAAGCGTACCGGCCAGCTTTTTTCCATACGCCTACCATAACCCAGAAAGAGTGCCAGCAAGAGCG
>JASJBU010000242.1 GCA_030066355.1 Gammaproteobacteria bacterium
TCTATCGTTGTAGGTTGGCGGTGCTTTAGCGGCATATCCGGAATCTGCATTGAACCGTCTGCGACGAGCGTTGGGTGCAATGTGTCTGAACAGCCTGAAAGCGTTGTGATTTTAATGGTTATCATATTATCACCGGATTCGACCCGTTTCCCGTGCTGAGTGTCAATGCCCAGGTTTGTTTGACTCATCTTGAAGTGCTGTACACCGGTTCAATCCACAGCTGATCGCTACATTGTATTTCTGCTAGCGTTCGATTTTACATCACTGTCAACGAGTATCGCCTTTCCTCCCAAGCAGTGCATAGCTGAGGGGTATTCCAGCTTTGGCTTGTTCTATACGCTGATGACCTGCGGAAATATCGGTTTCATATTCGGCGAAATACTCTAGAGCGATCTGATTTTGAATCATTGCCATCTGGATGTCTGACAGGGTGTGAACAAACCAGTATTGGGGAATAGTCGAATCGTATTCTGTCCCGCCCACATAGTCCAACCCAGCATATTCAACATAGGGCTCCGCCATGAAGTAGGGTTCAATCACCCGTAGCACATCATCCCCTTCATAATTATCAAATGGCAGCATCTCGGAGAATGGATGTATCTCATGAATACAGAGGGCACCGTCTCTTCTCAGCATTCTTGCCACTTTGGCAAATAGCAGTTTCAGGTTTGGCAGCCATCCCAGGCCCCCGGCGCTGAAATAGACCATATCAAATCGAGCCGTATATTCAGGCCCGATGTCATAGACGTCTGACTGGACATACTGGCAATCGATACCACTTCTTTTGGCACGCTCCCGAGCTTCCTGGATGGCCAACTCCGATATATCGAAACCGACACACTCGCCTGCCCCCAAATTTTTTATGGACAACAACTCGATCCCGTTATTGCAACACAGATGGGCGATGGACTTTTCCTGAATTCCAATTCGAGTGATTAGGTCCAGTTCATGCTTCTCCAGACAGATGAAGCCCGGCTGTATGAAGGCGTTATCCCATCTCTCCTTGGCCGCCTTTTGATGCAATGGCATGACTTCGTTCCATGCAGCTTTGTTCGACTCTGTGTACTGCTTCAAAGTGAGTTGCTCTTGTTTTTTCTCGATCAAAAGAATTCCCTCCGAATCCAGGTGTCGTCTCAGGTATTTCCCAGAGGTGCCAGGTTCTCACTTCACTGAGGGTGTCTACGATTGGTTTCGTGGCGAGACCTGGTACGGCTGTAATGCCGATATGATGTGGCGCAATCACGATGCTTCCCAATGTTTGACGCAGGGGATTGCTTTCAGCAGTCAAACGCTGGGGCCATAGCGGGTCATAGCAATGACTTCGTTCTCCCTCATGTCTCACGAGTAGATCTCTGTACCCGATGACCAGGGCGGTATTGTCATTTTCTTGACGGCCGTCTCGGCTATGACTGGCCAGACGAAGCTGCGGTAAAATCCGCTGATTCTGCGTTTATTCGCATTATTGTACTGATCTCTCCACTGCTATTCAGAAAACCCATGCGTCACTCAAGGCACTGAAGCGGGTTCGACTAGCCGAAATCTGTAAATCCAATACTAAGAGATTTGATAAGATTTCAGCGAATGGATGATTATTTCAGATGAGTTGGTCGTGAAAACGTACCCAGGGTTGTCAGCAACGAGAAGTCAATCATAGCAATCCTCATTTCAAGGATACATGTTTTGATTTGATTGAATCACTGTCCTTGTGATAGTTGATCCTGAGAGGCTGTAAGTCTTCCGCTTTTCTGACTTGCCTTATTCAGACCTCAGAGGATGCAGTTCTTCCGCTACCGCATCCCCCTTCCGGTCAAGCTGCCAGTTGAGTCTTGAGTTTCTTCATGGCGTTTTTTTCGATCTGTCGGATACGCTCCGCGGAGACGCTGTACCGGTCCGCCAGCTCATGCAGGGTGGCCTTCTTTTCACCCAACCAACGGGCCTCCAGGATAGCGCGGCTGCGCTCGTCCAAGTCTTGCAGGGCGCCCAGCAACTGAGTCTTCATTTGCGCTTCGCTATCCGTGGCTTCGAGCTGTCCGGCGGGCTCCATGCGCATGTCGGGCAGGTAGCCTGCCGGATTTGCAATTGGAGCATCTTCGTCATCCTGAGTCGGACCGTCGAAGGCGACATCCTGACCCGCCAGACGGGCTTCCATCTCTACGACCGTCTCGGGTTTGACACCCAAGTCTTCCGCCACACCTTCGATCTCCTCTTTAGAGAACCAGCCGAGGCGTTTTTTGGAGCTGCGCAGGTTAAAAAACAATTTGCGCTGGGCCTTGGTGGTGGCCACCTTGACGATACGCCAGTTCTTCAGGATGAATTCATGGATCTCCGCCTTAATCCAGTGCACGGCGAAGGAGACCAGGCGCACCCCCATATCGGGATCGAATCGCTTGACCGCCTTCATCAGGCCGACGGTGCCCTCCTGCACCAGATCAGGCAGGGCCAGACCATAGCCGGAGTAGCCTCTGGCGATCCGCACCACGAAGCGGATATGTGACATGACCAGTGCCTGGGCGGCCTGCAGGTCTTTGTGGTCGCGCAGCTTGGTGGCGAGGTCTCGTTCTTCCTCTGCGCTCAGGATCGGCAGCTGAAAGGCTGCGCTGATGTACGCATCCATACTGCCGGTGGGCAGTGGAGTGGAAAGTGCAAGTGCCTTGCTCATGAAATACCCCAGTCATTTTGTCTTGATTGAATGTTAGCACTCTTGCCGGGTGAGTGCCAATCCCTGTGTTAAGACCAGGGTCTTTTGAAAAAGTTCAGCTTGGCTGAATGGCGCTAAGGTGTCGACTGACCGCGAGCCAGGAGCCGCAGAGCCCCAGTCCCGCACTACCGCTCAGTAAGATCAAAGCGGTTCCTGGCTCGAGGGAGTTCAGGCCGAAGCCACTCTGGTAGAGGCTGGCCAGGTTGGCTATGGGGCCGCTGAGCAGGCCAATGGAAGAGGCGACCATCAGCCAGGCGATGATGCCGCCGAACAATCCGTACCAGAACCCGGTATACAGAAAAGGGCGGCGGATAAAGGCGTTGGTGGCGCCGATCAGCTTGGTGATTTCGATCTCTGCGTGGCGGTGTTGGATCTCCAGGCGAATGGTGTTGCCGATAATCAACAGTACCGCCAGCCCCAGCAGGCTGGCCAGCACCAGCACCCCGCGCTGGGCGATGCGGGTAATCGCCTGCAGGCGGCGCACCCACTGCAGGTCGAGCTGCACGATGTCCGCCTCCGCGAGTCTCTCCAATTCTTTGACCAAAGCCTCGGCACTTTCGGGAGTACTGAAGGCGATCTTCGGCTGGATCACCAGCAGGGCGGGCAAAGGGTTGCTATCAAGCGCCTGCAGAGCCTCGCCGAAACCGCTCAGACGGCGGAACTCCTTCAGGGCGGAGGCCTTGCTGATCAACTCCACACTCTCGATACGTTGATGCTGCCGCAGGCTGTCAGCCAGCTCTCCGGCCTGCTGGTCGCTGACCGCCTGTTTCAGGAACAGGGAGATGGTCGCGCCGGTCTCCCAGCCGCCGGTGACCTGCTGGAGGTTGCTGAGCAACAGATGCAGCCCCATGGGCAGGGCCAGGGCGATGCCGATCACCGACGAGGTCATGAGGGTCGAGAAGGGCAGTCGGGCCAGCCGGCCCAGGCTGGACAGGGCTACCTGGGCATGCCGTTGCAGCCAGATGTGAGGGCGGAAGCCAAGCCGGCGACGAGAGTGTTTGGCGGTCATCAGGCCGCCCACTGGTTGTCCCCAACCAGTTGACCCTTGCTCAGGGTGAGTATGCGCCTGCCCATGCGGGTGACCAGGTCGATGTCGTGAGTGGCGATCAGCAAGGTGACACCGACCCGGTTGAAATCGGAGAACAGCTCCATGATCTCCCGGGAGAGTGCCGGATCCAGATTGCCGGTGGGCTCGTCAGCCAGCACCAGGGGAGGCTTGCTAACCACCGCGCGGGCGATGCCGACCCGCTGTTGCTCCCCGCCGGATAGAGTGATCGGCGCCTCTTTTTCCTTGTTCAGTAGGCCCACCTTGTCCAAGGCGGCACGTACCCGGCGTCCCACCTCCTTGTGACCCATCCCGGCGACCACCAGGGGTAAAGCCACGTTGTCGAACACGGTACGGTCGTGCAACAGCCGGTGGTCCTGGAAGATCATGCCCACTTCACGGCGGTGATAGGGGATCTGCCGGTTCTTCAAGCGGGTCAGATTGCGCCCGTTGACATGCACCTGCCCGCCGCTGGAACGCTCCAACAGGCCGATGAGCTTGAGGAGGGTACTCTTGCCGGCACCGGAGTGCCCGGTCAGAAACACCATCTCCTCCGCCTCCACTCGCAGACTGACGTTGCTCAGTCCGGTGTGGCCGCCCGGATAGCGTTTGCTGACATTGTCGAAGTGAATCATCGGTATCCTGAGCTGGTTTTAGTTGGTCAACCCCGGAGGGCGCTGAGGGCATAGAGATGTGTTGTTTAAGGGTTCATTCCCGGCGGAGTAACTCACATAGCCAGTTACAGGTCGGCGAGCCCCATGGCTAGCCGCTTTATGAATCACCCAACTGAATCATCACAAATCGTCGGATTACGCCCCGCCCATCCGAACTGTATGTTTTTTCTCTGTGTCCTTGATGGTTAAAAGATAATTAAAATGGGCTTACTGCCCAAACAGCGCATCCACGAAATCTTTGGCGTCGAATTCGCGCAGATCTTCAATCGATTCACCGATGCCGATGAAGCGGATCGGGACCTTGACCTTATCCGCGATGGCGAAGATTACGCCGCCCTTTGCCGTACCGTCCAGCTTGGTGATAACGATCCCGCTCAAGCCCACCGCCTCATTAAACTGCAGGGCCTGATTCACGGCGTTCTGTCCGGTGCCGGCATCCACCACCAGCAGGACCTCATGAGGGGCGGCGGGGTCTATCTTCTTTAGCACTCGGGCGATCTTCGACAGTTCATCCATCAGATTAGTCTTGGTGTGCAGGCGACCCGCGGTATCAGCGATCAGCACATCAATCTTGCGCGCGGTAGCGGCCTGAAGGGCGTCGAAGATCACCGAGGCGGAGTCGGCGCCGGTGTGTTGAGCGATGACCGGTACATCGTTGCGCTCACCCCAGCTCTGCAATTGTTCTACAGCGGCGGCGCGGAAGGTGTCCCCGGCGGCAAGCATCACACTTGCGCCCTCTTCTTGAAATTTGCGTGCCAGTTTGCCGATGGTAGTGGTCTTGCCCGCCCCGTTGATGCCTACCATCAGGATCACCAAGGGCTGGTCAGTTGCGGGCAGGCTGACGGGATGCTCGCAGCCGGCGAGGATCTCCAGCAACTGTTCCTTGAGAATGCGGCTGAGGGCCTCCGGATCATCCAGCTCTTTACGGCGCACCCGCAGGGTGAGGTCGTCGATGATGCGGCTGCTGGCCTCCACGCCTACATCGGCGGTGAGCAGCAGAGTTTCCAGCTCCTCGAGCAGATCGTCGTCAATGCTCTTGCGACCCATGACCAGGTTGGCTAGACCGTCGCTGAAATTGTGCCGGGTACGGGTTAGACGCTCTCTAAGGCGCCGGAACATCCCCTGTCTTTGCTGGACCGATGACTGGTTCTCAACAGAGTGGTCCTGGGCCTCTTGCTTGCGTTTTCTGAATCCGAACATCTTGCTACTGGTAGTTTGGGTGGAACTCTATCAAAATCACGCGCTCATATTGTTCTGTCTATGGTGTCGGCCGCGTAATAGACCGGGCCATGCCTGACTGATCGGACATTCTACAAGTCGGCAGGGGACATTGAAACGGGATTTTCCTGGTTCGGTCAACTGTCGCGCAGATGAGGATTATTGGGAATGAAGAGAATAATCATGACACTCGCTCTGACCCTTGGGGGGCTGACTGGAACCCTGAATGCAGAGGTGTTGGAGACTCGATTGGACAATGGTATGAAGGTGATCGTCAAGGAGGATCGCCGGGCACCCATTGTGGTCTCCCAGGTCTGGTATAAGGTGGGTTCCAGTTACGAGTACGGCGGCGTGACCGGAGTCTCCCACGTGCTTGAACACATGATGTTCAAGGGGACGGAGAAACACCCGCCAGGTGAGTTTTCCCGTATCATCGCCGCCAACGGCGGCAGTGAGAATGCCTTCACCGGGCGTGACTACACCGCTTATTTTCAGACCCTGGCGAAGGACCGTCTACCGGTGGCCCTGGAGCTGGAGGCGGACCGCATGCGCAATCTGTTACTGCTTGAAGAGGAATTTCTCAAGGAGGTCGAGGTGGTCAAGGAGGAACGTCGCATGCGCACCGAGGACAAGCCCAACTCACTGACTTACGAGCAGTTCAATGCGGGCGCCTACGAGGCGTCGCCCTACCGCATCCCGGTGATCGGCTGGATGTCGGACCTGGATGCCATGCAGGTGGAAGACCTGCGCGAGTGGTACCGCAAATGGTACGCACCCAACAATGCCACCCTGGTTGTGGTGGGTGACGTTGAGCCAGCCGAGGTGGTCGAACTGGCGAAAAAATACTTCGGCCCCTTGCAGCCGGAGCAGATCGGCAGTCCCAAGCCCCGGGAGGAGCCGGCGCAACGCGGCACCAAACGTTTTATCGTCAAGGCCCCGGCGCGTCAGCCCTATGTGATCATGGGCTACAAAACCCCGGTGATCGGCAGGGCGGAGCATGATTGGGAGCCCTATGCCCTGGAGATGCTCTCCAGCGTGTTGGACGGGGGCAGCAGCGCGCGGCTCAGCCGCAGTCTGATTCGTGGCACTGAGGTGGCCGCCTCGGCGGATGCGGACTACAGCGCCTTCACCCGCTTGCCGGGCATGCTGTTGCTGGACGCAGTACCGACTCCCGGTAAATCGATTGAACAAGTGGAGAAGGAACTGCGGGCTGAGGTGGAGCGTTTTAAACAGGAGCTGGTGAGTGACGAGGAGATGGAGCGGGTGCGCAACCAGGTGATCGCGGCCAAAGTGTATGAGAAGGACTCGGTATTCTATCAAGCGATGCTGATTGGCAAGCTGGAGACCATTGGGCTCGACTGGCGGCTGGCTGACGAGTACGTGGATCACCTCAAGCAGGTCACCCCCGAGCAGATTCAACAGGTGGCGCAGACGTACCTGATCGAGGACAATCTGAGCGTTGCGGTATTGGACCCTCAGCCGATCGAGAACCACAAACCCCGGAAACCCGTAGCCGGAGGTCGCCATGGTTCCTGATCGGTATAAATGGTTGGCCGTGCTGCTGTGCTTCCTGATCTATCCTCTGAGCCTGCTGGCCGGGCCCAAGATCCACAGCTGGCAGACCACCAACGGCGCCAAGGTCCTGTTCGTGGAGGCCCCGGAGATCCCCATGCTGGATGTGCGGGTGGTGTTTGATGCGGGCAGCGCACGGGATGGCATACTTCCCGGGGTGACCTCCTTCACCAATACCTTGCTCTCCCAGGGAGCAGGCGAATGGAGTGCCCAGCAGATCGCTGAGCGCATGGAGGACGTAGGTGCGAAACTTGAAGTGGGTTCCCTGCGGGATATGGCCTGGGTTTCAGTACGCACCCTGACCGAAGCCCAGGCCATGCACAGCGTCCTGGAGACCATGGCAGCGGTGCTGGCCGAGCCGCGTTTCGCTGCGGAAGACGTGGAGCGGGAGCGGCAGACGATCATCGCCAGCCTGCTGCAGGACGAGCAGTCGCCCGGCAGCATCGGCAAGAAGCTCGTGTATCAAGCAGTGTTCGGCGATCACCCCTACGCGGTCTATCCCGAGGGCACCAAGGAATCGGTGGAGAAGATCAAGCGTGAGGACCTGGTTGCCACTCACCAGCGCCTCTATGTGGCACGTAACGCAGTGGTGGCCATCGTCGGCGCAGTGCAGCGAGAGCAGGCGGAATCGATCGCGGAGTCCGTGACCCGCGGACTGGCGTCAGGAGAGCATGCCCCTGTGCTGCCCGAGGTGAAACCCTTGGCTGCGGCCATCGATAGAAGGGTCGAGTTTCCCTCCACCCAAGCCCACCTGTTGGTGGCCCAACCAGGCATCAAGCGGGGCGATCAAGATTATTTCACCCTCTATGTGGGCAATCATGTGTTGGGCGGCAGCGGCTTGGTTTCCATCC
>JASJBU010000243.1 GCA_030066355.1 Gammaproteobacteria bacterium
TGCACTGACTGGTTTCATGGGTTATACCCTCGGGCCAATTCTCAATGCCTATCTGGCCATGCCAAACGGTGGTCAGGTTGTGATGACAGCGATGGGCGCCAGCGGGGTGATCTTCCTAGGGCTTTCTGCTTATGCACTAAGCAGCCGTAAGGACTTCAGTTTCATGGGCGGCTTTCTGATGGTGGGCATCCTGGTTGGTTTTTTGGCGGGCCTGGGGGCGATATTTTTTGAGATGCCGGGCCTTTCACTGGCGGTGTCCGCCATGTTTGTTTTGCTGATGTCCGGGTTGATCCTGTACGAAACCAGCAATATCATCCATGATGGCGAAACTAACTACATCATGGCCACGGTCACCCTGTACGTCTCCATCTTCAACCTGTTTACTAGCTTGTTGCACCTGCTGGGCTCGATGGGGGGCAACGAGTAAACGAGGGCCAGCCAACCGGGAGCACGCAATCTGGCGCATCTGACCACCCTTGACGAACTGCATCAACACATTACCCTGTTGGCCAGTGTGGATGAGTCGGATGCGCCGTTCATCAGTGCCTATCTCAACCTGGAAGAAGGTCAGGCAGACTGGCGAGAGACACTCAACGAACGTGCTCATGTCTTGCGGCGAATTCTCCAGGGCGACGACCTCGTCGACCTGGAGGACGCCTTGGTCAAGATCGAGGCCTGGCTAAGCACCGAGCTTTTACCCGAGGCCAAGGGTGCGGCCATCTTCGTACGAGGTATCTTCGGCGGTGCCTTTATGTTACCGATGCAATTTGCTTCCCCGCTGCCGAATATCATCGCGGTTTACCCGACACCCAACATCTACCACTTGGTGGAACTCAAAGACAACTATCACCGATATATCATTTTGCTGGCTCTGCCCGAGCAGGCCAGCATTTTGGAGGTCAATCTTGGGGCAGCGACCATACAGGCCTGGATAGACCGATCGGAACTCCGCTTGCGTGTGGGTCAAGAGTGGGCACGCACTCACTTTCAGACTCACCAGGCGCATCGTGGGGATCGATTTCTACAGGAAAAAATCACTACACTCGATAGACTGATGCAAGCTGGAGGACACAGCCACCTGATTCTGGCTGGCGATGCGAAGATCACTGGACGTGTTCGACAAGCCCTGCCCGACGATTTGTTAGCCAAGCTAGTGGATGTGATACCGGCCGCTCAGTGCGATCCACAGACCGATGTCGTGATGGCAACCCTATCGCGCTTTATCGAACATGAAGAGCAGGAATCACAATCAATTGCCGACAGGCTCATGCATGGCCTGCGCAGTCAGAATCTGGCGGTTGCCGGCACCTCAGGGAGCCTCGATGCACTGCGTTCCGGGAAGGTGGACACCCTGGTCTTGGTTCGTGGTTTTGAGCCGGATCCGGGTTGGACCTGCACTGAGTGTCAAGCCATCGGCGTTGATACACACGAGCTCACCCTGTGCCCGGTTTGCGGTGCACCCGCCCTGCGGCCATTGGATGTCAGGGAAGCACTGGTGCGTCTGGCCGGACAATTGGAGTGTCCGGTGGAAGTCGTCGAACAGTCCGACGCACTGCTGTCCCTGGGTGGGGTCGGCTGTCTGCTGCGTTATTGACGAGTATTGCTAATCCAGGAGGCACTGCATGTTCGCCATCTACGATATCCAGGGTCGCCGCTTTCGAGACACACTGGAAAATCTGCGTAAGGTGCGTGAAACCCAGGTCAGTCAAGGCGTTCACTCACAATCGGATCTGACTGAAGATGAAACGCTGCCCATTCCAGACGCTGGCAGCGCTAAAGCCCAGGATTCACCCGTCTCGAAAAAGGCCCTCCAGGCATACCGGGAGATGCGTCATCTTGATCGGCGGGAACCGATTTACCACGCCTATCAACTGATGAGCTGTCCGGTTAGCACCTTACCTGCCGAGTTGGACATACTGGCTGCCCGGCGCCGCTTCCAACAACTGGGATTTCAGCAGATGCCGGTCCTGAATACCCAGCAACAGATTGTCGGTGTGCTGACCGTGCAGGATCTGCTGCGCTACATCACCATCGAGGGTGACCTGGTACGATATCTGGGTGGGAAGCGTGTGACAGATGCCATGTCCAAAGAAGTGATTACCACAGATCCGGTATCTGATATTCGCCGGGTTGCCCAGGTGATGCAGCAGTACCATCTGCAAGCTGTGCCGATTGTCGATGAGCAGGATGCATTGATAGGAATAGTGTCACGCAGCGACATCCTCCGGGCATTGACCAAGGATCCCCCGCTAAATATCTGGTCATGATGAGACTGGTCTGCTGTTCGACGTGGGATGACACCGAGATCCGAGTCCAAACTCATTGTGATCTGCTTAGATATCCCTTTGGTCCTGTTGGCTTAGAGAAGATCCTGGACTTTGCGGATACGCATAGCCTGGATATGGCTGCGGGTTAATCGAGTAAGATCAGATAAATTATGACGACTAAACCTATGTCGACCTCGATATTACGGGCTCAGTCCGGTCTGCAGCTACTGTTTATAGCTGATGCGCTTTCCATGCCAGTGCATTGGTACTATAACCCCAGTGACATTACCCATGATTTCCCTGGCGGTGTCCAGCGTTTCGAGGCCGCTCCGGCTAGACATCCCTCCAGCATCATGAACTTACATTCAACTGCAGGCGGTGGACGAGGCGGGCAGAGTGGCAACATCGTCGGTGATGTCATCCTCAAGGGGAAGAAGGAACTGTGGGGTCAGAAGGGCATCCACTATCATCACGGACTGCCGGCAGGTGAGAATACATTGAATGCCTACTGTGCTCGCTTGATGCTGAGACATCTGGATGGTCGGCCCTATGCGGGTCCCAGCTTCCTCAAAGACTATGTGGACTTCATGACGGCAGATCCACCACGCCATCCTGACACCTATGCAGAGAGCTTCCACCGAGGCTTCTTTGCCAATTGGCGGGCAGGCAGAGAGTTGACCGCCTGTGGCGCAGTGACCCACGATACACCGAGTATCGGAGGTCTCGTCATGATCGGCGCCATGGCGCTGCCTCTTCTGGCCCGCGGTACACCCGTCCTAGAAGTTATGAGTGCCGCGCGCACTCAACTCGGTTACACCCACCCGGACGAGGGGCTCGCCAGGGTTTGTGATGCCTACATCGAGCTTTTAGATCGATTGATATTGGCATCTTCGATCGAAGAGGCATGCAAGCAAATTGCGGTGGCGGCTAGTTCCACCCATGACCCTGACATCAAACGCCTATTGAATAATCCGCCACAGGATGATTCCTTGGTCGTTGGGGGTAAGTACAGTCTGGCCTGTTATATCGATTCATCCTGGCCGGTGGTCCTGTATCTGGCACACAAATATGCAGCCGATCCGCTGCAAGGCCTTCTGCAAAATACCAACCTCGGTGGTGAAAATTGTCATCGTGGCGCCGTTCTCGGCACTATCTTGGGTGCTGCCACTGGCTGCCAGCTCGAGTTATACCATGCGCTTATGCATGCGCAACAGATACAGGCGGAAATCGAGTCTGCCTTGAAAGATTGATTATTTCTCAATTGAGATAGGGTAAGAAGCGTTGCAGGGACTGGGGAAAGTCTCTCCGGCCAAATCCGATGCGAATATGCGTATCACCCCACATGAAGCATGCACCAGGGATGATCATGACCCCTGTTCGGTCTAAGAGTCTTTTTGCAAAGTCCTGTGAATTCTGTTCGGCAACCAACCTAGGGTAGGCTATGCAGCCCGCCTCCGGTGCATGCCAGTGGAGAATGCTTGAGACTGAGTCAAGTTTCGACTTCAATAGCTTGAGGTTTTGCTCTATCAAACTCTGCGTGCGCTGTAAGATTTCAGCGGCCTGCCGCAAGGCAATCATCGCCAGCAATTCATCGGCTCGACCGTTACAAATCGACAGGTAGTGTTTGATCTCAAGCATGCGTTTGATCAAATCATGGTCCTGACAGGCCAACCAGCCGACTCTGATGCCGCCCAGACCATATGCCTTGGACATGACACCCAGACTGATGCCCTTTCTGTACAGTGAAGCGACCGGCAAAAGACGCTCCGACGGACGATATTCAAGGCCACGAAACACTTCATCAGAGAACAACCAGCAGTCGTTGCGGGCGCAGTGCTCAACCATCATTGCCAACTCATCCTGTTGGATCAGTTTACCGGTGGGATTGTGTGGAAAGTTGATTACCGCCATGGCAGTGTTTTTATCAATGGCATCATGCCACTGATCGATGTCCAAGTACCAACCGCCATCCTCAATCGGTGTTAGATGAACCGTATCGAGCCTAGCGCCTACGCCCTGCGCTACCAGAGAGAGAGGCTCGAATATGGGTAAAATGACGTGCACCCTGTCATTGGCTTTCAATAAGGCGTGATAGGCGACAAAAATCGCCTCTTGCGCGCCCGCGAAGGTAATGATGTTTGCCGATGTCAGATCGGGATATGTGGCGGCAATGCTTTCCCGTAGTGCAAGATGACCTTGGTTGGAAGAATAGCCTAATGAGAGCTCATTCCATAACTTCATTTCCCGATGATTCGCCAGTGACAATAATTCTTGTAATGAAACTGCCTCGGGCGCTGAAGACCCCATGAAAAATGCGGCCTGTGTGCCATAAACAGTTTGATAATTGGCCAGTGTGTAAGGCGGAAAAAGCATCAGGCGTCTGCAGAAAATTCTCAGGAGAGCATGTTGCGCTTGATGCTAGCTGAGTGAATCACTTCACCAGCTGCCAGACTGTCATTTGTGACAGGCTGTGTTGAAACTTTCTGCGTGTTTCTCGAATGACAAAGGGAATATCCCGTGGTTCACCCAGGAGTTCAAAGTGTCGGCTCAATATGTCTTTCAATCCATCCAATGTGGTGTAATTTTCACCCGAGGTATCTTTGAAACCTCCTAGCCACTCTTGCCGTTCTGTGTACTCTTGCAACCAGGTGTAAGGTGAAGCGAGTATCAACAGACCGCCTTCATTCATTCGTTCATGAATCATGGAAAGGAATTTTTTCGGCGCATACAGGCGGTCAATCAGGTTTCCGGCGAAAATCAGGTCATAGCCGGTGTATTTCTGATTCAGATTACAGGCGTCGGCCTGCATGAATTGGCAGCGGTCGGCAGCCGCATCCAGGCCCAACTCTGACAGCTCAATCTCTTTATAGCTGACCAGTTCGCCTTCCTCTTTGATTACGTAGCGTTTGATACCGGCCTGTTGCAACTCTACGGCAGAGCCGATGAAGCGGGCGGAGAAATCGAGTCCGACGACCTGATCGAAGTATTTGGCCAACTCAAAGCTGCTGCGGCCTACTGCGCAACCGAGGTCCAATGCCCGTCCACCGGCCCCTACAACACTGGATGCTTCTGCCTGGCTGATGCAGAGCTCTGCACATTGCTTTGCGAAATTGGGTACCTGAAAATATTCGTCGCCGTAGTGAAAATCGAGATACTGGGACACCAGTTCATCGGTTTCGTAAGGATTGCTCATGGTGGTCAGTTCGGTCTCCGATTCGATGTATCTAAATCCGGCATGTTGGTGAAAGTGTCTGCGAAAGGCGTATCGGGAATCCTTGATGGCATAATTACCGGTGGAAAAAAAACTACCTCCTTTGATCAGATTATGCTTTCCATCGAAAGTGGGGGTGGAAAAGTCGTCGTATATTGGATGTACTTCAAAACCGGGGTAGCCCTCGATCGGTGTTTCTGTCCATTGCCATACATTGCCCATGACATCATAAAACGCTTCACCATCCGGCATCACAGTCTTGAATTTATCGACTGGACAGGCTGAGGCCCAATGTTCCAAGTTGATGTTGCCGGGTGCTTGATTCCAGTCAGGCAGGTCAGTGTCTATTGCATCCCTGAGACAACGCCACTCGGCCTCGGTGGGTAGGCGGATGGACAAACTTGTCTGTTCCCTCTTCCAGTTACAGAAGGCCTTGGCCTCGAGATAGTTTACATCGACCGGCCAATCCCACGGCATGTCGATGACCTGGGTCATGGTGCGGTATCGATAGACTGTATCGGTCGGAACCCAGAATTCAGGGTGGTTGGCCCGAGTATAATCGCGCCAACTCCAGCCTTCATCGGTCCAATAGGCCCGGTTCCGATAGCCGCCTTGCTGGACGAATTCGAGGAATTCACCATTCGAGACCAAGAACTGGCTGGCTTTGAAATCCTTGACCTGTATGGACAATTCTCCGTATTCATTGTCCCAACCGTACAGGCGGTCATCTCGTTTCTTTCCAAGCGTTATGTTATTCCCCTTAACGGGCAATAGTTGGTTGATGGGTGCAACACGACTGCGATCTTCACAATCGGTGAATAGGTCAGTGGCTCGGACCAGGTGGATGGGCAGTTGCCGGATCAGCACCGATGATGTTTCCAGGTGAATGCGCTCATGTTCGATCCCCATCATCACGATCCATAGTGGGTCATCCCAACCAATCGGTAGGTTTAAGGGTGCATTCATGATGAAATCATCGACCAGTTTTCGCACCTTCTGACGATAGACCCTGACTTCTTCGCGCTTAGGCCAGGTGTAGTTTGATACATCCAGGTCATCCCAAGACATTTCGTCGACTCCGATTGCCAACATGGACTCCAGATCAGGATCGAGTCTGTTCGGGATCAATTTGGCCACATGTAGTTTATTGGTAAAGAAAACTGCTGTGTGGCCATAGTAAAAGATTAAGGGATGGCGCAAGGGATTGGCTTGTACGTAATAAGCCTCGTCGGTCGCCAGGCAATCAAAAAGCTTCTCATAGAGCGTGAAGGTTTGATGAAAATAGGCACGGATCTCTTCACGCTTGGTTTCCGGTGTTTCACCTGTCAGCAAGACTGTGTTATCCAGTCGTGTCGTTGTATTGGAGTTTTCAGAGATGATTTTAGCGGCTTGGCTCATGATTTTACTGCTGCGATAATGGTCGATAATCGATGAATGTTGTTGGGGAGACTCGACACACAAGGGTATAACATATCATGTCCCGATGGTGATGTGCTGCCAAACTCTAACAATGACCAGACAATGATTCGGGTACGGACAAGATTTGGCAATCAATACCCGTTCTCGAAGAGTGTTGACAAGACAACTCGAAAAATAATGAAGCTGTTCTCGCTAACCCTGTTTAGCCCCTTGGCATCTTCTGTCTTACTGCTGTTTTAGATCGTAGTCGGTCACCATAGGGCCAAAGGATCATTCCTTCACTGATGTTCCCATTGTGTCATTGGAAAGTAGGGGTCAGGCTCAGCTTGACCGTTGGCAGCGCATTTAACAAGGTGTGTTATCTGACAATATGCCTATTATGCCAGGTGGCATAGTCAGTTCTGGGGAACAGGGCAGTGAATCCAATAAAAAACGGTGCTGACCCCCGCATTCTTCAGGGAAACATTTGAGGCAAGGCTACACGGTGACTTGTTGTGACGGTGGTTTTTTTTGAATGGAGTCTGACCCTCGAGGAAAAAACTGATCGCCATAAAAAAAGGCCGGCCCGGAAAACCGGGCAGCCATCATATGTCATTTGAGCTAGTCCTCGAACAACTCATCAGCCTCGCCCAGGTGCAGGAACTGGGTCTCACCGGTGGAATCATCCACGCCGTCGTTGTCGGTGACCAGGTAGACCTCACCGTCTGCACTCACGGCCAGACCTTCCGGTTTGTCCTGAACCCAGCCCTGGGGGGCCTGCAGGTCGGGCAGGATGTCACGGGCCAGGGTCTTTTCGATCACCGGAAAACTACCGCCCTGACCGACCGGCGTCAGGCCGTCGAGGGTAAATTGGTAGATTCGTTTCACCGCGGCATCCAGGCCGCGCTGGTTGTCGCGTTCGATCACGGCGAATCGGTCGTTGCCCAGGGCGGTGAGCTCGGAAAGGCCAATCCAACCACCGGCAGGGGATTCCACCTCATCCAATGGATAGTAGTAAAAACGCCAGGCAGCGGTCTTTGGACTGTAGCGACCGATGCGCACATAACCCTTAGGATCGTCGATCCACTCGCGCTGGAAGGCCACCAACAGGTCGCCGTTCTGGCTCATGGCCACACCTTCGAAGCCGTTGTTCTTCTT
>JASJBU010000240.1 GCA_030066355.1 Gammaproteobacteria bacterium
CGAGCTCGGTCTTACGGAGAGGTGCGTGGAGTATGGACGCAACCGCCTGCAACCGGTAACGATCGATGTAGCGGCGTGTCGAGCTGGCAAACTCTTCTCCATCTTCGAGACTCACGAGACGTCCATGACCGACCATTTGGCAAGATCGCGCCAACATCAGACTGGTCAGTCCACTACTGCATTCCAGGATCAGCGAGGGTCGGTTCCGCAGGCAGGCGTCAACGATGACCTGCAGAAAATCTGGGCCTGCGCTCCAGTTCCGTGTATAGGGGATTCCTTGATTCAGATCCAGTTGTTTCAGCAGGGACTCGTAAGCTTCCAAACCATCCTCAAGCATGCTGCTCGTCGTGTGAAATAACCTGGATTATAACGAGGTCTGTCTGCATTTCGCAGCTGTCCATTCGACCGTCGATGCAGTCTGCTCCAGTGATTGCTCCGGAATTTTCCCTACTTTGTGTAGGTCATTTGCCGATCTTTCTGGGCAGATCACACACCCGCCAGCACAATCGGAAATTTTCTACTTATTTTTCAATAGATTATTTTTGGCATATCTATTGCCCTGTACCTTAGCTGATGGCACCTGTGATGTCAGTCAGCCCAGATTGAATCCTTAGCGCCAATCACACAATAACAACGTCATTAGAGAAGGTAGTTTCTATGAGCAGTATCATCCCACGCATGCCATTTGGCATTTATACAGCTTCAGGCATGGTATGCCTTACATTTATCTCCAGTACGCTACTGGCGGAAGAATCTCCGCTACTCGCACAACAGCAAATCGATACGCTGGATACCATCAGCGTCACCGCCTCCCGCATCGAGCGGGCCACCAAAGAGGTCCCCGCTGCCATTGACGTCATCGACGCCGAACGCATCGATGCGGAAAAGATGTTCAACATCAAGGATGCCATCCACGGCACTCCCGGCGTGTTGATCGACTCCAAAAGCGGCGGTTACTCGACCCGCCTGATCATCCGTGGCGCAGGCCAGAAGGCCAACTATGGCGTGCGGGAGATCATGGTGATCCGTGACGGCGTACCGATGACCGATCCGGACAGTTTCTCCCGCTTCGACTATATCGACACCCAGGACATCGAACGTATCGAGATCACCAAGGGTCCAGGCTCACTCTACGGCAGTGGAGCCGCCGGCGGTACTATTCACATCATCTCCAAATCGGTCTTCGACATCGATAGCAATCGGATCAAGCTCGGTTTGGGCGAACAGGGACAGAAGAACCTGCATGCCCGCTTTGCCGGAGATATCAACGAGCACAACGCAGTCTCCTTTACCGCTTCACATCGCGAGGCGGAAAACGATTGGCGTGACCATAACGAGTATGAATCTCAACAGTACAGTCTGAAACATGGCCTCAAAATCGGCGATGAGGGAACCCTGGAGAGCGAGCTCAGTTATCACAAGGCCGACCTGCAACTGCCTGCCTCCATGAGTGAGGAGGATTTCGAGGAGTATCTGGACAGCGGTGAACAGCACGACACCAGCAGCATCTGGCAACACAATGGTCGCTACTCCACCATCTGGTTCTTCAACTCCCGGTACACACAGCAGATGGGAGACCTGACCTTCAAGCCCCGCATTTACTACAATCACTGGGATCATTACCATCCGGTCACCGGCGGGATCAACGACAACCCCGGCACCGATGTCTTGGGTACCGATCTGGAGTTTGTCCTTGACCATGCATTGTGGGGCGACAGCACCTTGGTGGCCGGCGTAACCGCCCGTCTGGACAAAACCGAAGATACCAAGAAGTTCACCTATGCGGACCTGGCGTATGAACCCAGCACCAGCTGGCCGTTCACCCCACAAATTGTGCGGACCCTCTCAGATCGTCCTGGTGAACTGCTGGAAACCGAGGACGTCACCAATAGCCTGTATGGTGTTTACATGCAGGAGACCCTGCGGCCCAATGAACGCACCATCATTGATCTCGGCTTTCGCTACGACCGCAACCATTTCGATATTGACAACACCACCTACGGTGAATACAGCTGGGGCAGCAAGGACTATGAATTCTTTGATGAGCCGCAGATCACCAAGACCGACAAGACCTTCAAGCTGTTCTCACCCAAACTGGGCATCACCTATGCCCTAAATGAGCAAATCAACATCTTCGGTATGGTCGCCCAATCCGGTCAGGTACCCTCGGAATCGGAGATTCAGAGCAACAAGGATCTAGATGCGGCTACTGCGCGCAATTACGAGGTTGGACTCAAAGGGCGTGCCCTGGCATGGAGCTTCGATACCTCCTTGTACTACACCCAGGTGAAGGATGAGATCGTCTCTGTGCTACAGGAAAACAACATCACGGAATTCCAGAATGCCGGTGAGACCCGTAAGCGAGGTTTTGAATTCAGCGGCCGTTACGATTTCAACGACAACTTCTGGCTGGGCGCCAATTACGCCTACAGCGACTACGAGTATGAGGATTTCATCGAACTGGTTCGAAACGGAAGATTTCTGGAAGAGCATGATCGTTCAGGCAACCGAATCCCTTATATCCCAAGACACCAGTACAGCCTCTCCACCGGCTACCGCCATCCCGCAGGCTTCAAGCTGCGGCTGCAAACGGATACCTGGGGCAGTTACTACATGGACAGCGCGAATACCGAAAAGTACGAGGGCTATAAATTTCTCACCAGCTTGATGCTGGGGTATGAAACCGGTCCCCACTCTCTCTCCCTCAATGTGGAAAACCTCACCGACAAGCAGTACGCCACCGAGGTCAAGAAGAGCACCAGCGGGGACAAGACCTATTACGCCGGTGCACCACGCAGCGCCATGCTCTCTTACACCTACAACTTCTAAGGAGTGTCAGTCATGTTTCGATCAATCATACGCGACTGCCTAGCGGTACTGTTGGTTCTGCTAGCCGCAGTCATGCCGGGAATCGTTACTGCGGCGGAAGACGATCATGGCGCAACCGAAACCCAACAGCAAGCGCATCATGGGGGACATCATCAGCATCGGCGAGGACCGAAGACCATTCATCTGGAGAATGCCGAGAATGCCGTCATCACCCTATGGAACCCTGATCTCTCCACCCGCTCACTACAGGCCGAAAATGGGATCATTACCGTACCGAACACCGGCATCAACAGCTATCACGCCGTGGTGGCCGAGAGCGTCATAGGCGACAAGGTTGAAACCCTGATCCGCTACGAATATCTGCGCGGCCGGCCCGCTGATGACAGCCCCGCAAAACTGGCGGCGGCAGCCAAGACCCGCTTCGAGATCGTGCCCGATCCCATCCCGCGGGAGCACTACCACTACCACTCCGATCAGACCTGGGGATTTATCCTGCTGTTTGACGGACAACCCCTGGCGGACGCTAAGGTTCTCCTTCAGACTGATCACGGCAGCCAAACCGAAGGTGTTACCGATCAAGCCGGCCGGGTGAGTCTGCACATACCCGATGACTTCCCCGACATACAACCCGGTGAACGGGACAAACGTTCCGCAGACCTTCGGGTCAGCGCGGAGACCCAGGTCGACAACATCCACTACCGGACCGTCCTGAGCGCGGACTATCGGATCAACCCGGCCCATTGGCAGTCATTCGGCTGGGGGATCGCTGTTGCCGGCCTCGGGTTCCTGGTGGGCGGCTTCATCGGGCGGGTGAAAAATCAGAATAAGCAGGAGAATTACCAATGAATGCGCTGAAAAATCTCTCCGTCATCCGCAAGCTGGTGCAGATCGCCACCTTCAGTTTTTTTGTCTACGGCGGCCTGGTCACCGGCTACTACCTCGAGGACAAGATCAGTCGTTCATTACCCGCCCTGAGTTGTGCCTACGACCACCAAGGCTCGGACTACTGTACCCTGATCCCCATCCAGCATCAGATGCACCATCGGCTCGGCACCGCGCTTGCCGATGGGGGCAACTTGTTGATGGGCGTCATGCCCACTCTGATCACCCTGGGGATCTTTCTGGTCCTGTTCATGCTCCTGAGTAAGGCCTTCTGCGGCTGGATCTGTCCACTCGGCACCTTTCAGGAATTCATGCATATGCTCGGGCAGAAGCTGGGGCTGCAACGGCGGGAGTCCCTGGAGCATACGACGGTGAAGAAGGTCCGGCCGGTCAAATGGTTCGTGCTGGTGCTGCTGGTCTTCGGTTTCCCCGTGCTCGCCGGGATGGGCATGGTCAACCACGATCTGGGCAACCCCTTCTGTAACATCTGTCCGAGCCGCATCCTCACCACACTGGCAGTGGGTGATACCACCCAGCTGCATGTGGATACCGCCAGCACCACGACCATCGTGCTGTCCCTGCTGGCTGTCTTTTTATTCGGTCTGATGACCGCCCTGGCCCTGACCCTGCGTCAGCCCTTCTGCCGCGTCTGTCCAATGCTCGCCCTGCATGCGGTCTTCCGCAAGCTCGGTCTACTGCGGCTGGTGAAGAACGCCACGCCCCGCTGCGAGAAGTGCGGGATTTGCGCCGATGCCTGCCCGATGGATATCAAGGAGATCCATACCGACATGCAACGGCACAATGTCACCTTCGAGGACTGCACCCTGTGCGGCCGTTGTGTCGAATTCTGTCCGGACAAGGACGTGCTGCAGCTGAAATACACTAAATTCCCGGTTTTCAGCGCCGATCCCCAGTACTTCAAGGCACGCAAGCAGGCCCAAAAAGACTGGGAGCAATCCAACATGAAAAATCTGCTCGGTAATGGCCGCAAACCGGCTGAAGGTAAGGCGGGATGATTCCTATCACACCAGTCAGCCTCAGCTTTGGGGCCGCATTGCTGTTGGGTCTGAGCTTCGGCTCGGGCCCCTGCAACATCGCCTGTCTGCCTTATCTGGGCCCCGTCTTCCTCAGCACCAACCATCGAGGACGCCAGGTCTGGCGCACCATCTTACCCTTTTCCCTGGGCCGCATGATCGGTTACGCCCTGCTCGCCGGGGCGGCCGGGGGAGTTGGCCTGCTGGTCGAAGACTGGATCGCCAGCCCCTGGGTACGCTGGCTACTGGGGGGAGCGACCATCCTAGTGGCCATCTCCCTGCTCTGGCGGCGCTATCGAGGTAATCCGAGCTGTCATAAGACCAGCCGCCAACAAGTGGTAGAGGTACGGCTCGAAGAAACCGTTGATACTCCCGCCCTGCTTCCAGGCGGGCTGTTTCTGATGGGCATGGGCATGGCCTTGAATCCCTGCGCTCCGCTGACCACGGTGATCTTGGCAGCGGCGACTACCGCCAGCATCCTTGCCGGAATGTCATTGGGCATCGGTTTCGGTCTGGGAGCGGTGTTCATCCCCACATTGGTATTCGCATTTGGTATCGCCCATTTCGGCACGCAGATCCGACAACACCTTAGCGAGTGGCGCATTGCCCTGGAAAACACCAGTGTCGGCCTGCTGATCTTGATGGGCGTGGGCACTGCCATGGGATGGATTGTTCCCTAGGTATTGTAGGGAAGCACAACATCGGCCAGATTGGCTCCATGGTACACTGGGCCTGTCACCAGGAGTTCGCTGTGCTATGTTGACTTCAGTGTCTCCAAATGCGGGAGCAAAAACTGTGTTCACCCCGGCCAGGCTCATCGTGCTGTCGATCCTTACACTCATCCTGATCATCGCCTCATGGTCGAAGCTGCGGTTTCTGGATGAAACTCAGGACCAGCCGCAACGCTGGCGGGTGGAAGACTATCCCAGTGTGGAGAACGCCACGTCGCATGGAGCCGTATCGGGCATACGTTGACCGAGATCATGCAACCAACGCATAAGATCCCGTTTAGGGCCTCACATGCGTATCGATCAGTCTTCATCTAGAGCATTTTGATTCGTTGTTGAAAGGCTGACAGACCAGGGCATGCGTCAACTGGACACTTTACTTCTGGTCTGTCGCCCAATTGGTCTGGCTGACGGCTTTGTCCAGCCAGTCCAAGCTGCAAACGACGCAGACCGACACAGTGGTTCGCGATCCGACTCGTAAAGGCAATCGATACACCCCCCATGCAGCCACGAAACAATTTGAAACACATAATGCGATATTATTTCCCATACTTGAAAATGACACTTCCGAAGGTTTCGAATCAACTTGGAAAGCTGTGTGTAGCGAAGCCAATGGAATCCATTCTTATGCAACTGAGGACAGGAGGAGCTTTTTTAAGACTGTAGCGAGCTTACGCGCCAATACAGAAGGACTGTATCGACGCAAGGAGGTTGTAACTCATGTTGAAGGATTACGGACGACTGAATATTTCAAAATTGTCTTTATTTTTCTCAATCATAGCCCTCACCTTTTTAATCACTATCGACGCATCTATCTCTGCTCCGAGCCCCAAGGGCTGGACGGATATCTTCTCCGACACGCAGTATGGCGGACCCAATGGCGAGGTCAATGCCATCACTGAATACAACAATGCCGTTATCGTAGCCGGTGAATTTGATTCAGTGGGTGGATCACTTGGCGGCACCATCTCTGCCAACAACATCGCAGCATTCGATGGGTCAGCCTGGCACTCGATCGATACAGGCATCACTGGGACCGAAGCGATGATCAATGCAATGGTTGAATACGACGGAGACTTGATCGTTGCCGGCAGTTTTAGTTTCGCAGGCTCCGTAGAGGCCAACAACATTGCCAAATGGAATAGCTGGACAGCGGGCTGGGAACCTCTGGGTACAGGTATCAGAGCGGATTATGATCCAGCCGTGTATGCACTTTTTGTTTTCGATGGTGAACTCTATGTGGGCGGGAGTTTCACTGATGCAGGAACTGTCGTCACAGACAATATCGCCAAGTGGGATGGCGCTAGCTGGTCAGCCGTTGGTGCTGGCAGACCTAATCCCGTTCATTGCCTGACTGAATGGGATGATAAGCTGGTTGCAGGGGGCGCGTTCAGTGCCGCCTATCCAACCAGCTCGATTGCATATCTTGAAGAGGATAGTTCTTGGCGGAATATAGGGTTTGTCGGTCTGGTTCGTTCCCTCACGACAATGGAATACGAAGGGGAAGATGACATCCTCATTGCCGGTGGTCAAAGCTTCCCTTCTCCAGACACTGTTGAAGGGAATCTATGGTATTACCATTCCGGTGATTGGATTGAATTCGAAGGTGGAATTGGTAGAGAAGGTACCTATACCGCAAAGGTTAAAGACATCTTATTCTACAATGACAAACTGATCGTCACCGGTGATTTTCATGTTGTCGGGGAGAAAGAGTCGCCCGCAGACAATATCGCTTACTGGCAGGGCAAATGGAACAGAATGGATGAAGGGCTAGGCGCAGAGGGCTTCACACTTTACATTAATTCGAACAGGAGAACGCTTTACGTAGGCGGAGACATCTATTACACAGGTGACTACTACACCGAGAATCTTGGACAATACGTCTTCCGTAATTCACCTCCGGGTCGTACTGACTGATGGCTAACCCGGAACTATCAGTGCGCCTTTGCCCAGCGCACTGGTTTTTTCGGGCTAAATATAGTAGCCCATTCCCAACCTGGTGAAGATAAAACAAGGCCTGCATTCCTTCTTGTTTTTCAATGACTGTTGGCGATTTCATTGTATCAAAACAAGCAGGTTTCCAAGCCTTGTGTGTCGACCCTTAATGGGACAGCAGTGATATTCGATATTTTAGTTTTTCTCTTCTAACCAGTAGTCTTTACAATCATTCGTCCTGTTCAAAAGATACTGGTTATACATTTCTCTTCTCAATAAGGCATGAGCGTAAAAAAGATGCCACGCTTTCAAAATATGGTTGATTTCTTTTTCTGACTATTTAATGCCAAATTCAAATTTACTCTGACAATACTTCAGGATTGTCTCATTATCTTGTTGTTACTTCGACCATCTTTTCACTCTACCTATTTCAGCAAGCAAAGTATTTTTATTTTTTTCCATATCATAATCTCACAGTATTCATCTTGTATTTTAAATGACTTCTGTGACGTAAAAATCAACCAAACCCAAAAAAATAACGCCGAAAAAACCCCTTATGAACTGTATAAACGCTGTAACTGGTTGTTTATTTCATTCGGGACGAATGACACCACATGCTCATGGTCATGGTCATGGTCATGGTCATGGTCATCTGCAGCGTATGACGTATCGATGCATT
>JASJBU010000238.1 GCA_030066355.1 Gammaproteobacteria bacterium
ATCAGCGCCCGATAGGCCGCCCATAAACCCCAGGTCCAGCATACAAACAGGAACACATCCGTGGTCATCACCAGGCCGAGGACGAAATAGAGCGGGGTCGACAGTCCCAGCAGCAGCCCCCACCAACCGGCCATGCGATCCTGCCAGAGATCACGGGCAAACAGATACAACAGCAACAGAAACAGGCTGGCGGCAATCCAACCCGGTAACCTGACCTGCCAGTCTCCGTGGCCGAACAACCCCTCACTGGCCGCGATCAACCAGGCCAGTAACGGACCCTTGGTGGCGTAGCTCCAATCGAGCTGTTGGGACCAGGTCCAGTACTGGGCCTCGTCGAAATGCATCTCCAGACCGGACAGGCGAGTCAACCAAAATTTCAGCGGCAGCAGGCCGAGGGCGATGACCAGCAGGTAGAACCACTCCCGGCGGGAGATCGAATCTTTCATGTTAGGGGGATGCTTTGGGTCGAATGGTTGGAGTGATACTCAGTCTTGGTTGGGCAAGGCGGCCCTGCTGCAAAACAAAGCGGTTACATCTCGAATCGCTGCAACCAGTATAATGACTCGGCATAATGCCAGGCAAGCCGGCAGACGATCCATAACATACAGACAGGCTTAACAATATTCATGTCAACCACTCCAGCCTTAAACCTGCCGCAGCTGCGCATCCTGCTGCTGTCCATCATCCTGGTCAGTTTTTATTTCAACATCCATGCTATCCCGCTGTTCGACCTCGATGAAGGCGCATTCAGCGAGGCGACCCGGGAAATGCTGATCACCGGCGACTTCATCTCCACCTATCTCGATGGCAAACCAAGGTATGACAAACCCATCCTGATCTACTGGCTGCAGGCGGCAAGTGTCAGCCTGTTCGGGGTCAACGAGTTCGCCTTCAGACTACCCTCGGCGTTGGCCGCCACCCTCTGGACCCTGGCGACTTTTCTGTTCATGCGCCACGTCAGGGATGAGCGGACCGGCCTGGCCGCGTCCATCATTACCGCGTCGGCCTTCGAGGTCTCGGTCATGGGCAGTGCCGCCACCGCCGATGCCCTGCTCAACCTGTTTATCGCTGGCAGCATGTTCACGGTGTTTCTCTACTGGCGGGAAGGCCGGCGGCGTTGGCTATGGTTGAGCTTCGTATTGATCGGCTTGGGATTTCTCACCAAGGGACCCGTAGCGGTACTGATCCCACTGGTGGTGAGTTTTCTGTTTTATGCCATCAAGCGTGACTTGAGTAACTGGCTCAGATTGGTTTTCAACCCCCTTGGTATCACCCTGTTTCTGCTGATTGCCGCACCCTGGTATGTGGCCCAGTATCTGAAGGAGGGCGAGGCGTTCATTGAGGGGTTTTTCCTGAAACACAATCTTGACCGATTTCAAAGCCCGATGGAGAAACATGGGGGCAGCCTGTTCTACTATGTTCCGGTAGTGCTGATAGCAGTCTTACCTTATACCAGCCTGTTGCTGAAGAGTCTCAGCGGGTTTCGCTCACAGCTGCGGGATGATCTCAGCCTGTTCAGCTTGCTCTGGTTTGGTTTTGTCATCGTCTTTTTCTCTCTCTCCGGCACCAAGCTGCCCCATTACGTCCTGTATGGTTTGACCGGCCTGTTTCTCATCATGGCCATGAACCTGTCGGCACCACGTTCCAGCTTCTGGTTGTTTCTCCCGGTGATCCTCTGGTTCGGCTTACTGCTAGTCCTGCCGGATGTCCTCGCAAGACTGCCGTCAAGCATCGAAGATCCCTTCGCCCGGGCGATGATCACTGACGCTGACGGGCGGTTCAGCCTGGCTTATCGACTGTTTTTTCTTGGTGCGATCGCCATCGTGCTATTTATGATGTTCGAACGAAAATTCACAATCAGCGATAAGTTGCTGAGCACCGGCCTGCTGTCCGTTCTGGGATTGTCGATGTTCTTACTGCCGATCGTGGGCGAGGTCAAACAAGGACCGATCAAAGAGGCAGCCGCCATTGCAAATCGAGAAGGTTATGAGCTGGTACGCTGGAAGCTCAACACACCCAGTTTCAGTGTCTACACCCAAAAGGTGACGCAAAGCAGGCGGCCGAAGCAAGGTGAGATCGTCCTGACCAAGATCAATTATCTGCCGGATCTACCGGATCATGAGATCCTCTACCAAAGAGGTGGTGTAGTGATGGCCAGGCTCAGTCCCTGATGTCGCGCCGGGATGCCGGCTGCAGGTCTGCCAACCAGGTGGCCAGATAGCCCAAGGCAGCCAGGCCGATGAGCATCTGCAGCGCGATGGCCTGCGGGTAGCCCAGATCTCGGGTGATCAGCAACCCGAGCGCACAGACGGCAAGGAACAGCATCAGCAAGAGACGCAACCGATAGCCCGCTTTCAGCGCCCAATGCTGGGCGATCCAGACCCCCAGCACCGCGCTGAGCCAACCACCGAAGATCCCAGCCAAGATATCGAGAGGCCAGTGTGCGCCAACCACGGCCCTCGAAAGTCCCGCCAGCAGGGCCAAGATCAGCAGCGAGAGCGCCAACAGGGGATGTACACCGCGTAAGATGATGACACCGGCCAGGGTGAACGCGGTAGTGGTATGTCCAGACGGGAATGAGTGACTTTTCAACGCCTGACCGATCACATGCACGGCATCATTACCCAGCATCACCAAGGGACGCGGGTTGTCCACCATGGGTTTCAACCCATGGACCCATAACGTGGCCAGGAGTGCGGCAATCAACAAAGCGCCCACAATATCCAACCGCTGCCGGACAAACAGGCTCAACAAAGCAAAGGCCACCAGGGTATCGCCCAACAGGGTTAGATTTGCCCAAAGTGCATCGCCCTGGGTTGGTCCGAGCTGATTCAATATTTGAAACAGCAGGCGATTCGTGTCGGTCAACCAGATCAGCATTGCCAGGAGTGCCACCAGCAACAGGGGCATCCAGACAACGGGCGCAGACCAACTCAGATCAGCCGTGCGCCGGCCGATGTGCAGGAACGCCATTGGATCGATACCCCTTTGATGAGAGACCGCGCGCCCCGTAACCTCACCCTTGACGGCGCCACCGGCTCCGGACCAGATGCGACGGCCAAAATCGAAGCTTTGCAGGCCGGACCATACCCAAAGATAACCAAACAACAGACCAATCGATGCCCCCGCCAGCACCTGTGAGGGATAGTGTTTACCGAGGTAGATGCGGGATAATCCCACCAGACAGGCAATCAAGAACAGTACCAGACCCAGCCGCAGACTGCGCAGCGCCACAGTCACGAAAACAGCGACTGCAAAAAAATTCAAGGCGTGATTCGACGGCATGCCGGTAGTGGCTGCATCGCATTGGCGTAAAACGCCATCACCCGCAGCCCTGAGCTGCTGAAACAGGTCGAAACAGGGCCTGGGCTGGGCAATGGCCTCCTTGAGCAGATTACCCAGAACATCCCCCAGCCCCACTCCCAGGATCAACAGCAGCCAGAGCCTGACACCATCGCCACGCAAGCGTTGCCAGAAGACGAACAACAGGATCAACAGCAGCGGAAAAGAAAAGCCCCCCCGCCCGGAAACCCACTGAAAGACAAAATCCAGTCCCGGATCTGCCCACCCCTGGTTGATCCACAGCAGGATCGAGGTGTCAACCGACATGGTCGTCTCCAATGGTCAGGCTCAACACACCACCGATCAAGGTTACCCCAAGCAGAAACAGATGCAGGTTCACGGCCGCGCTCAGAGCGGGCTCCGGGCGGATTCCAAAGGGTAGGAGCGCGGCGACGATACCCGCCTCATAGGTGCCCGCACCGGCAATCCCATGCACCGGCAGAACGCTGGTCAATTCGCCACCGATCACCCCCAACAAGGCCTGTGCGGTAGTGATATCCGCAAACAGGATCAACAGCCAAACGAAGGCAAGCAGCTTGACCGACCAGTTCAAGAGGGTCCAGAACCAGGTCATGAGCAACAGTCGTTTCTCTTTAGGTGCCCCATCCAGCAGTTTGTGCAACAGTTGGCTGATGCGTCCTGGCGTCTCCGACCCGACCTTCTCCAATAACCACCGATTGGCCATGAACAGCCACCAGGGCAAGATCAGCCAGACCACCCCGACAAAGCCGAGTTGATAGGGATCCAGCCAATGACTGCCAAGCGCCCCGAGGCCGAGTAGCACCAGGGTGTGCAGATCGAAGACCCTGAACCACAGGAGCGCGGGGACTGAACGTGTCAGGGGCACACTGAAATATCTTGACATCAGGACTGGAAAGGCGACCTCACCACTCCGCATAGGCAGAAAGTTGTTCGCCAGATTATGCTGCAGCATGAGCTTCAGCGCCTGGGCGAATCTACCCCGCATCTCTTCTTTGAAATAACCGTATAGCCGACGGGCGCGAATCGCATAGCTGAAGAGCACCTGTGACATGATCAACAGTAACGTCGGAACCGCCACCTGCTGCCATGGCGTAAGCAATTTAATCCAGCCGATGTAGTACTGGATGAACAGGATGAAGGCCAGGAGCGCCAACAAACCCAGACCCAATTTCATACGGTGGGACAGCATGGGCACCTTGGCCATGTCGCTTCTCTATCTGCCAAGAGATGGGGGCCTGACTCTACCATCAAGGCAAAACGGTTACAAAACATGCAGGATGAAAGGACACTAAAGCAGTATCTGTTCCAACAGCCGCCCTGTGGCACCTCAGGGTCATGGTCTTGGAGACAGCGTTGTTTCAAGAGATTGCACAGCGAACGCTACAGGTATAAGCATCATGCACCTGCGTAAGTGATCTGCAACTTAAGCATGGTTTCCCTCGTTCGATCCTGATCGAAAAGAGGCTGATTAAGCGTAAAAACCCTTATATAATATTACGTTTTTACTATACAAATCATCATATTTCGCCATGCATTGGCCAAGTGCCATATTTTTGGCGATCGCCTTGAAATAGATGAGGTTATAATGCGTGGCTCTGATATCCTCAATCTGTTTCACAACATGCACATAATCCCTGTCTTTACCGATGCCTTAGGAAATACATAACCGTGCTCGGCTGGTTGTCCAAATACCTTCGTAACGCCCCGTTACCCATTGCGATCAAATGGACGATCTCCATCGGTGCCCTGATCTCACTGGTCATGATCACCCTGGGTTGGGTACTGATCACCCAGCAGAACCGGATTCATTTGCAAGAGGTCGAGGGATTCGGCGAGGTCTTGGTCGAACAGCTTGCGCATTCGGCGAGCGAACCGCTGCTGGCCGAAGACCAATTCAATCTGCAGGGCCTGATCAGTCGCCAGACCCAAAACGAGAATGTCTTGGGCGCAGCAATCTACAACATACAAGAGTTGAGTGAGCTATCAGGACCGGTGCCGGCAATCCACCCAAATGATCTTGGTGAAACACCGCATACCTGGTCATGGATCGATGAAAACAACAAACTCAAGTCACTGATCACTTTCTCCAGTCCTATAACCTTTCGTGACGTCACTGCCGGCCACGCCTTGATCACCCTGGATCGGAGCTTTCTCGACCGGCATCAGCGCCAGGTCATCCGAATCATTACCTTTGCCACCCTGGGATTGATTTTGATTGCGGGTATCCTCTCCTACATGTTGAGCCGACGCATGAGCCGCCCCATCACATTGCTGGCACGCGCCGGCCAACAACCCGAACCGGTAAGTCTGATCGACAACAGAAACAGTCAGCGACGTGACGAGATCGGCCAGGTCTATGCACATTTCGACCGCATGTCGGCAGACCTGCTGGAAAAGCGACAGGTTGAAGAGGCCCTCTCCCGCTATGTCTCTCCGGGAGTCGCAGAGAAGATCCTGTCCAATCTCTCCCAACCCAGACTGAATAACCAGGAGTACGACGGCAGTGTGTTGTTCTGCGACATCGTAGGATTCACCCAACTCTCTGAGTCGCTGCCGGCGGACGAGGTGGCGGCCTTGCTCAACCTGTATCTGGGCGCCATTGCGGAGGCCGCGCATCGTTGTCGTGGATCGGTGGACAAATTCATCGGTGACAGCGCCATGATTTTGTTCGGGGTGCCCGTCGAAGATGCCCTGCACGCCCAACAGGCCATTCGTTGCGCCTGGTTGATCCAGGCACTGGTGCGGCACATCAATCAACAGCGCAGGCAGAAAGGTGAAGCACCCATCAAGCTGCGCATCGCGATCAACAGCGGTCCCATGCTGGCAGGCAATATCGGCATCCCGACCCGGCTTGAATACACCGTGGTGGGAGACACCGTCAATCTGGCCTCCCGACTCTGCGGCCTGGCCCCCGCCAATGGCATTATGCTGGGTGAAATCACGACCCGGCAGCCCGGGGTGGCCGAGATGGTTGAACTAAAAAGTCAACAACCCATCAAAGTTCGGGGCAGAAGGAATCTGGTCACTCCATCGATCGCAGGGAACCCCTCAAGAGAGTTTGGCATGTGGTTGATCGAGTCGATGCGTCACATCTTAAGCAGGACCGAAGGATGAACAACAGACTGATATCAATCGCGTTTTCCTGCATCATGCTCAGCGCCTGCTCTGTGATCAAGAAGGAAGAGGTCACTCAACCCAAACCGGCTTTACCGGACAATCCCTTACTCGTTGCTGTAGAACTGTCGAACGATGGACGCTGGGGGGAAGCGGTAAAGCTGCTCGAGCAGGCCATCGCGCAGGGTCTTGGTAATGATGATTATCTGACGGCCCTCTCGGAGATCAACCAGCAACAGAGATCACATGAAGACGAGCTGCAGGCCAAACTGCTTCTCGAAGAAACGAGATCTTTGCAAAAACAGCTGCCCATTCTCAACAGACTGGCCTATTCCGATCCGCACAACTCACATGTCGCCGAGCAGCTGCTCAGCGCTCGCAGCGGCCTGATTCTCAATCGACAGGCCCTCTCTGAATGTGGTTGGCAACAATCGGGCCAAAACAACAGTCTTGCACGTCAATGCCTGGAGTTGGCACTCTCGATCAAAGCTGACGAAGAGGACCAGCGCCTGCTCAGCCAGCTGACTGAAAAGAAAGTGAATACACTCCGGAAAGAGGTACAGAAACAGCGGGGCATCCGGGAGAAAGCGTTGAAAGACCGCAGTGAGGACCGCCTGCAACATGCCAGACAACTGTTCCGGAGCGGTCATTATGCGAAGGCACGCAAACAGCTGAAGCAGCTGCTGAGTGAGGATCCCGACAACCAGGCCGCAATAAAACTCTTGGCCCAGCTTCAGACCAAAGTGGAGGCCTACATGGACAGCCTCCTCAAAACAGGCGACCGGATGTACCGGGAGGGTGAAATCGAAGGTGCAAAGGCCATCTGGCAGGCGGCCTTGAACCTGGATCCCAATGATGTACGGGTCAAAGAAAAGATCAAACGCGCAGACCGGGTCTTAAAAAACCTCGAATCCCTACGCAAGACAAATTGATTGCTCCTGCACTCAATCAGCCCGGCTCCAACTATGACCTAGCGTTTACAGGACTGCATCTTCTCCGCATCTCCGGGAAGCAGTGAGATCACCACCGTGGAGAGCAGTATCAGGGGACTGACAAGAATCGCGAAAAAACCCACATAAGGGACGAACGAAAGCACGATCGGGCTGCCTGGCAGGCCAGCATGCATGAGTAATTGCATCAGGATACCAAGTAGAAACAACCAGGCTGAAAGCAATACTAGACGACGCATACCCTTACAGCTGAGTAGAAACATATTGATCACCTTAACCCTTTCGATTCAACAATTGAGCGCAACAGGACTCTCTGGCTGCTATCACTCGATGTATATCGAGATGTTTCGGCAATTAATAATATTCCTTTATTAGAAATCCTCGACCCAGGATTGGATTTCCTCCTAAGCTACCCAGTAGATCAAAAGCTATTCAGTTCAACATTTCATTCAGCGGCTTGAAGATATCCCGATCCCGAAACTCCTTGAGATCAGCACAGATCTGGGTATTGAACCGGTTGAAATCATCTTTTGACATGTATTTGGTCAATTCATGAACGGCATTGGATGCCAAATTGGCATACAGTTTTGCATTGGCGATATCCCCCTGCCGTGCCTTCCTGAGGGAAGTGTTCAGATGCTGCCTGACGCGTCTTTGCAACTGTTCACTGAGATGAGGCTGGACCACCACGCTGGCAGTCCTTCGCTTGAACAGTTTGGTCAGACCATTCATGCGCTGGCGTAGCGATTTGACTCTGGGCCGGTTGCGAGCGGGTCGCGAGGCTTTTTCTGAATCAGCCATCTCTTGCGAGGTCCTGACGACCTCTTGCTCGACCTCGGCAGCCCCCCC